>DATHAV010000434.1:0-4780 GCA_035296505.1 Pseudoxanthomonas sp. | reverse complement strand
CGCATGGCCCGCCGCGAGCGCATCCCGCCAGGCGACGACCCCGCCGATAGCGGCCCGGGGCGCATCGACGCCTTCGGGGATCGGCAGGTCCGTGGCCGCGCGCAGGTAGTCGCCGTAGCAGGCGCTGATCGCGTGGTCCAGTTCGCTGCCCAGCAGCGGGACGATATGCGGCGCCAGCTCCTGGCCGAACAGCGCCACGCGGCTGCCACTGTCGGCGACGATATGGCGCACTTCCTCCAGCAGGTTCATCGAGTTCACCGGCACCACCACCGCGTCGGCGCGCAGGATGGCGTAGAAGCCGACGATGAACTGCGGGCTGTTCTGCATGTACAGCGCCACGCGGTCGCCCTTGCGCACGCCGCAGCGGTGCTGCAGGAAGCCGGCCAGGGCGTCGACTTCCGCCCGCAGGGTTCCGTAGTCGATCCCGGTGCCGTAGTAGGCGATGGCGGTGCGTCGCGGGTAGCGTTTGGCCGAGACCTCGAGGTTGTAGTGGATCGAGGTCTGCGGCAGTTCCAGGTGCAGCGGCAGGCCCGGCGGCCAGTGGCTCAGGTTCATCATCGGCGTCCCCCTCCCAAGGATGCGCGCGGCGTGGTTGGATCGATCACAAAGACGGCGTCACTCGATCTGTTGCGGCAGGACCACCAGCTTGCCCACCGCCTGGCGCGCGAGCAGCGCCTCCAGCGCCGCGGGCGCCTGCGACAGCGGGTAGCGGCGCGAAATCAGCGGCCGGATGCGGCGCCCGTGCAGCCAAGAAAACAGCAGCTTCATGTTCTCGGCGTTGAGCGCGGATTCGCGGCGCACGAATTCGCCCCAGAACACGCCGACCAGGGCGCTGCCTTTCAGCAGCAGCAGGTTGACCGGGATCCTTGGAATCTCGCCGGCGGCGAAGCCGACCACCAGGTAACGCCCCCGCCAGCCGACGCTGCGCAGCGCCGGCTCGGCGAAGTCGCCGCCGACCGGGTCGTAGACCACGTCCACGCCCTTGCCGCCGGTCAGCGCCTTGACCCGCTCGCGCAGGTCCTCGCGCGCGTAGTCGATGGCGTCGTCGGCGCCGCGATCGCGCGCGGCCGCGAGTTTCTCTTCGCTGGAGGCGGCGGCGATCACCCGCATCCCCAGCAGCTTGCCGATCTCCACCGCCGCCAGGCCCACGCCGCCGCCGGCGCCGAGCACCAGCAGGATTTCGCCCGGCTGCGCGGCGGCGCGGTCCTTGAGCGCGTGCAGCGAGGTGCCGTAGGTCAGCACGAAGCTTCCCGCCAGCTCGAGGTCCTCGTCGCTGATGCCGGCGGGAAGCGCAATCGCGTGGCTGGCCTCGACCAGCGCCTCCTGCGCGTAGGCTCCGAAGATGGTGATGCCGACCACCTTGTCGCCGACGCAAAGGTGCTCGACCTCGTCGCCGACGGCGATGATTTCGCCCGACAGCTCGCCGCCCGGCGAGAACGGGAACTCCGGCCTCGCCTGGTACTTGCCCGCGACCACCAGCGCGTCCGGAAAGTTGACCGCGGCCACCCGCGTGCGCACCAGCACCTGCGAAGGGCTGGGCACGGGCGAGGGCATCTCGCGCAGCCGCAGGGAGGAGGGCGGACCCCAGGCATCGCACACGATCGCTTTCATCGGCTTCTCTATTGACGTTGGTGGAAAGTGCGGGCGCACGGTCGAGCGCTAGAAGCGCCCTTCGGTCATCTCGTAGACCCGGTTGCGCAGGGCGACCAGGCGCGGGCCGTAATCCTGGACCAGCTTATCGCGCGTCATCACCGAAACCCGGCCGCTGCAGTTGAACGCCAGCAGGCGGCTGCGGTCGGCCGAGAGCATCGGCACCCCGACGGCGAATACCTCCGGATTCCAGTCGCCCAGCGAGAAACAGAACCCGTAGTGCTCGTAGTCCTGCCGCGCACGCACGATGCCGGCGCGGATCTTCGGCCAGCAGCCGGGCTCGCACTCCTGCTCGAAACCGGCCAGCTGCCGCTCGAACGCTTCCGGCGGGCGTGCCGCCAGGACGGCGCGGCCCAGCGCGGTGGAGCCGTGCGGCACCCGCGCCCCGGCCTCGAGCTTCATCTGGAAGGTGGGATCGCCCTGGCAGACCTCCAGCAGCACCATGCGCATGCCGTCCGGCGCGGCCAGCATCACCGCCGCCTGGGTGTATTTGGCCAGTTCCTGCATCAGCGGGCGGGCCACCGCGACCACGTCGTTGCCCTTCATGAAAGCATGGCCCAGCGACAGCACGGAAGTGCCCAGCGCGTACTTCTCCATCGACGCGGAGTAGCTCAGGTAGCCCAGGGAGGCGAGGGTGAAGGTCAGCCGCGACACCGTCGGCTTGGGCAGTCCGGTGGCGCGGGCGAGCTCCTGGTTGCCCAGGTACTGGGTGCCGCGCTCGAAGCAGCGCAGGATCGCGAACGCGCGGGCCACGGCGCTGACGAACTGCGGGTGGCCCTCGGCGATCGACCGGTCGAAGCTGTCGATATGGCGCTTGGGATTGCCCATCTCGCTCTACCTGCCGCGTTGCGCCCGCGTCACTCGCCGGCGCTGGCGGCGTGGCGCGCGAGTTCCAGCCTGGCGATGGTGCCGCGGTGTACCTCGTCGGGGCCGTCGGCCAGGCGCAGCGTGCGGATGCTGGCGTAGGCGTAGGCCAGCGGGAAGTCTTCGGTGACGCCCGCGCCGCCGTGGGCCTGGATCGCCCAGTCGATGACCTGCAGCGCCATGCTGGGCGCCACCACCTTGATCATCGCGATCTCGCCGCGCGCGACCTTGTTGCCGACCGTGTCCATCATGTAGGCCGCCTTGAGCGTCAGCAGGCGCGCCTGCTCGATCATGCAGCGCGCCTCGGCGATGCGTTCGTGCCACACCGAGTGGTCGCCGATGCGCTTGCCGAAGGCCACGCGCGACTGCACGCGCCGGCACAGCAGTTCCAGTGCGCGTTCGGCCACGCCGATGGTGCGCATGCAGTGGTGGATGCGGCCCGGGCCCAGCCGGCCCTGGGCGATCTCGAAGCCGCGGCCTTCGCCCAGCAGCAGGTTGGACGCGGGCACGCGCACGTCGCGCAGCTCCACCTCCATGTGCCCGTGCGGCGCGTCGTCGTAGCCGAACACCGGCAGCGGGCGGATGATCTCGATGCCGGGCGCGTCGGCGGGCACCAGCACCATCGATTGCTGCTGGTGCTTGGCGGCGTCCGGATCGGTCTTGCCCATCACGATATACAGGGCGCAGCGCGGGTCCCCGGCGCCGGAGGCGAACCACTTGCGCCCGTTGATCACGTACTCGTCGCCGTCGCGGCGGATCGAGCACTGGATGTTGATGGCGTCGGACGAGGCCACGGCCGGCTCGGTCATCAGGAACGCCGAGCGGATGGTCCCGGCCAGCAGCGGCTCCAGCCAGCGGTCCTTGTGCGCCTCGCTGCCGTAGCGCTCGATGGTTTCCATGTTGCCGGTGTCCGGCGCCGAGCAGTTGAACACCTCCGCCGCCCACGGCACGCGCCCCATGATCTCGCACAGCGGGGCGTATTCCAGGTTCGACAGTCCCTGCGGCGCCCGCGGCGAGCGGGGCAGGAACAGGTTCCACAGTCCCTGCTCGCGCGCCCTTGGCTTGAGTTCCTCGATCAGCGCGGTGGGCACCCACGCATTGCCGGCCTGGCGGTTGCGCCGGATCTCCTCGTGGTAGCGCGACTCGTTGGGGTAGATGGACTCGTCGAAGAAGCGCAGCAGCTGCGCGCGCATGGCGTCCACTTTCGGGGTGTAGGCAAAGTCCACGCTGACTCCCAGGCATTCGTTATCGGAAAATTCCGCGATACGGAACATTGTTTCGCATATGCGGTCCATGCTAGAACGCGCTTTCCCGTATTGGCAAGCGCTGGTATCGGAAATCTTTGGTTGTTGGCGAAGCCTGCTCCTGGTTACGATACGCAACGTATAAGAAACATGGTTCCGTATCGCAAAACTACGAGCATTTCCGTTGCCCAAACTGCACGTCCTGTTCAAGAAGGAAGACCTGCCCCGGGAAAACATCCAGGGGCGGGTGGTGATCGTGCTGGACGTGCTGTTCGCCACCTCGACCATCGTCCACGCCTTCGGCGCGGGCATCGACTGCGTGTGGCCGGCGCTTGACGCCGAGGACGCGCAGCGCATCGCCGCGACGCTGGAGGCGCCGATCCTGGCCGGCGAATTCCTCGCCCGCGAGCTGCCGGGCTTCGGTCCGGCCACGCCGCTGGCGCTGGCGGGTACCGGCCTGCGGCAAGCCACGCTGGTCTATGCCACCACCAACGGCACGGTGGCCTTGGCCGGTGCGGCGGCCGCCAGCCACGTCTACGTCGGCGCGCTGCTTAACGGTGCCGCGCTGGCGGCGCACGTGCTGGCCGCGCACCCGGACGAACCGGTGCTGTTGGTGTGCGCCGGCTCGGTGGACCAGTTCAACCTCGAGGATTTCTACGGCGCCGGCCACCTGGTCGCGCATCTGGAGCGCAGCGGACGCTACGCCTTGACCGACGCGGCGCTGGCCGCACTGCTGCTGTACCGCGGCTGCGACGCGTCCACCGCGCTGGGAACCTCGCGCGTGGGGCGGATGATGCAGGGGTACGACCTGCAGGACGAGATCGACTGCGCCGCGCGCCGCGACGTGCTGGACGTGGTGCCGGAACTGGTCGACGGACGGGTGCGGCGGGTGAGCGCGTGAGCGCGGCCACGCTGGATACTGCGGCGCTGGCCGACTACCTCGGCGAGCGCATCGACGCGTTCACGGGGCCGATCACCGCCAGCCGCTTCAAGGGCGGCCAGTCGAACCCGACCTACAAGCT
>DATHAV010000433.1:0-1931 GCA_035296505.1 Pseudoxanthomonas sp. | reverse complement strand
CATGTTGCCGATGGTGGCGCGATCGGCGAGCGGCAGATGCCGCAGGCCGTCGCCGTGGAACTCGACGAACTTGCCCACCACCCCGTGCTTGCGCAGCATCTGGGTGACGGTCAGCACCAGGTCAGTGGCGGTGGCGCCCTCGGGCAGCCGCCCGGTCAGCCTGAAGCCCACCACCTGCGGGATCAGCATCGACGAAGGCTGGCCGAGCATCGCGGCTTCGGCCTCGATGCCGCCCACGCCCCACCCCAGTACGCCGATGCCGTTGATCATCGTGGTGTGCGAATCGGTACCGAACACCGTGTCGGGGAAGGCGTGCAGCTGTGAGTTCCCGCTTGCGTCCGTGATGCTGCGCTCCATCACCACGCGGGCCAGGTTCTCCAGGTTCACCTGGTGCACGATGCCGGTGTTGGGCGGCACCACCTTGAAGTTCCCGAACGACTTCTGGCCCCAGCGAAGGAAGCCGTAGCGCTCCTTGTTGCGTTCGAACTCGATCTTGCCGTTGAGATCCAGCGCGTCCGGGCGTCCGAACACGTCCACCTGGATCGAATGGTCGATGACCAGTTCGGAAGGGATCTGCGGATTGATCTGGCTGGCCCGTCCGCCGAGCTTGGCCACCGCGTCGCGCATCGCCGCCAGGTCGACCACGCAGGGCACGCCGGTGAAATCCTGCAGCACCACGCGCGCCGGCATGAACGCTATTTCGGTGTCGGGCTCGGCCGCCGCGTCCCAGTTGGCCACCGCTTCGATGTGCTGCGGCAGCACCGTCACCCCGTCCTCGTGCCGCAGCAGGTTCTCCAGCAGGATCTTCATGGAGTAGGGCAGACGGGCGATGTCGAACCTGCGGCCGAGCGCCGGCAGGCTGTGATAGGCATAGGACTTGCCATTGACGTCGAGGGAGGTGCGGGTGGCGAAGGAATCGCTCATGGGAGGCTCCTGTGGCTGGATGGGCGCGGCAACGCGGAGGCGTCGGGAAGCAGGCCTCCGGCGGCACGGCGCCGCTGGAATGGCCGCGCGATTATCGCGCCGGCCCGCTCTAATCCTGTGACAGCGCGCGCCTCGCGGTGCGGGTACGGCCTAGTATGCCTGTTTGAGTATGGATTATGAAGTACGTATCATTGCCGCATACCAAGGAGCCTTCCGATGGAAGCAACCGTGGCCGAACGCGGCCAGATCACCCTGCCCAAGGCGGTGCGCGACGCGCTCGGCCTGACCAAGGGCACGACCCTCAAGGTGGAACTCGACGGCGGCCGCATCATCCTGCGCAAGGACGTGAGCGAGGCGCTGCGCAAGGTGCGCGGCAAGTTCAAGCTGGTCGACGGCCTGCAGTCCACCGACGACGCCCTGCGCGCGATCCGCGGCCGCGCGCCCGGAGATCCGCCGGAGTCATGATCGCGCTGGATTCGTCGGTGCTGCTGGACATACTGGTGGGCGACCCGGTGCACGGCGAGGCGTCCGAGCGCTGCATCGGCGATGCGCTGGCGCGCGAGGACGTGGTGGTCTGCGACGCGGTGCTGGCCGAGGTGCAGGCCGTGCTGGACACCTCGTTGAGCCTGATGGACACGCTGACCTCGCTCGGGATCCGCTACGAGCCCACGCACGAGGCCGCGGCCATGCGCGCCGGGCACATGAACCGCCGTTTCCGCACCCGCGGCGGCAAGCGCGAGCGGGTGGTGGCCGATTTCCTGATCGGCGCGCACGCGCTGCTGCAGTGCCAGGGGTTGATCACGCGCGACGCCGGGTTCTTCCGCGACTACTTCAAGGGCCTGAAGATCATCGTACCCAGGCTTTCCTGATTCCTGCCTCGCCACCCACGCATCCCCGCCACTTACGGAGAACACCATGTTGGAAGCCTACCGCCGCCACGCTGCCGAACGCGCAGCGCTGGGAATCCCGCCGCTGCCGCTGTCGGCACGGCAGACCGCCGAGCTCGT
>DATHAV010000432.1:0-1542 GCA_035296505.1 Pseudoxanthomonas sp. | reverse complement strand
CGCGTGTTTGCATTCCGAAGAGGCCGCCGCAGCCGCCCTCACCGACGCTCCCGCTCCGAAGCCGGCGCTGACCCTGGACGAAGCGGCGCTGCCGCCGGTCAACCGCTTCCAGGTCGCCGACCTCGACCCCGGCAAGAGCGCGTGCACCGACTTTGCCGGCTACGTCAATGGCCAGTGGCTGGCGGCCAACCGGATTCCCGGCGACCGCACCAGCTGGGGCGCGTTCGAAATGCTCGACGAGCGCTCCACCGCCGCGCAGCGCCAGCTGGCCGAGCAGGCCGCGGCCGACGCCAGCGCCACCGGTGTCGAGAAGATCGTCGGCGACCTTTGGTCGACCGGCATGGACGAGGCGAAGGTCAACGCGCAGGGCATCGACCCGATCAAGGGACACCTGGCGGCCATCGACGGCCTCGACGACAAGGAGGCCATCGCCGAGTACCTGCGCAGCAGCGCGGCCAAGGGCCAGGGCCTGCTGTTCGGCTTCGGCGCCGAGGCCGACTTCAAGAATTCGGAAGTCAACATGGCCTACGCCAGCCAGGGCGGCCTGGGCTTGCCGGACAAGGAGTACTACCTGTCCGACGACAACAAGGACAAGCTGGCCGCGTATCAGGCGCACGTGGCCAGGATGCTAGAGCTGTCCGGCGTGCCGGCCGCCGACGCGGCCGAACAGGCCAAGGCGGTGATTGCGTTCGAGACCCGCCTGGCGCGGGCCTCCAAGTCCAGCGAGGAACTGTCGCGCGACGTGTCGCTGTACTACAACCCGGTGACCCTGGCCGAGGCGGACAAGCTGACTCCCAACTTCAGCTGGACCCGGTTCTTCGAATCGCAAGGCGTGGCGCCGCAGCAGAAGTTCTCGCTGGCCATCCCCGCCTTCCACCAGGAAGTCAGCAAGATGCTCGGCGATACCGCGCCGGCCACCTGGCGCAGCTACCTGCGCTTCCACACCGTCGACGGCGCGGCGCCGTACCTGAGCGACGCCTTCGCCCAGGAGAACTACAACTTCTACGGCAAGACGCTGCGCGGGCAGAAGGAAATGAAGCCGCGCTGGAAGCGCGTGCTGGACACGGTGGAGCGCCAGGCCGGCGAGGCGTTGGGCCAGATGTACGTCAAGGTCGCGTTTCCGGCCCAATCCAAGGCCAAGATGGAGACGCTGGTGGGCAACCTGCGCACCGCGCTCAGGGGCCGCATCGAAAACCTGGCCTGGATGAGCGAGGAGACCAAGCAGAAGGCCCTCGCCAAATGGGAAACCTTCACACCCAAGATCGGCTACCCCGACAAGTGGCGCGAGTGGAATGGCCTGTCCACCAGCCGCGACAGCTACATCGGCAACGTGCTGGCCGCCACCGAGTTCAACTACAAGTGGAACCTGTCCAAGATCGGCAGGCCGGTGGACAAGACCGAGTGGGGCATGAGCCCGCAGACCGTCAACGCCTACTACAACCCGCTGCGGAACGAGATCGTGTTCCCCGCGGCGATCCTGCAGCCGCCGTTCTTCGACGCCCAGGCCACCGACGAAATGAACTACGGCGGCATCGGCGCGGT
>DATHAV010000431.1:0-4038 GCA_035296505.1 Pseudoxanthomonas sp. | reverse complement strand
TCTGCTCCCCGGTCATGCCCACCTTGCCGCCGCCGGGCGCCGTTTCCCTGTCGCTGCCGACGTCGTAGCGCACGAAACGCTCGCCCTCGATCATGAAGCCGAGTTCGCCGCTGCCCTTGGCCCACGCGGGGAACAGATAGTGGCACGCGCCACGCTCGCTCGCGCTGCCTTCGAGGCCGCCACCCCAGGCCTGCCGCGCTTCGGCGGCGGTGCTGCCCAGCTTCATGTCGCCATAGCCTTCGAAGCGGGCCGCCTGGACAGGATCGGCCGGCATGGCGACCTCCGCGGGTTCGGCGGACGCGACGCCAGCGGCGGGGGCGACCGTGGGCTCCTGGACCACTTCGGCGGCCGTAGACGAAGCATCGCGGCTGCAGCCGGCAACGGCCAGCATCATCAGAAGGGCGCACGACACCACTGGCTTCATCGATCCGCTCCATCTCCAGGGAGCGCCTAGCCTAAGTCACCGCGGGGCTCGACGCACGGTCGCCGCCCGTTCTCGGTCCGTTCTCAGTCCTCGCGCCGGAAGCGCTTGCGCAGGCCGGCCCAGCAGTCCTGGTAGTCGCGCTGCCGGTGCGGTGCGTCCACGGCCTGGCGCGTGGGCCGGATCACCCCGCGGGTCTCGAACATGAAGGCCATGGTGTCGCCGATGACGTCCGGTTCCGAAAGGTCCGCCTGGGACGCCTTGTCGAAGGTCGCCGCATCCGGTCCGTGGCCGCTCATGCAGTTGTGCAGCGACGCCGCGCCGGGGGCGAATCCTTCGGCCTTGGCGTCGTAAGCCCCGTGCACCAGCCCCATGAACTCGCTGGCCACGTTGCGGTGGAACCAAGGCGGACGGAAGGTGTCCTGCGCCACCAGCCAGCGCGGCGGGAAGATGGCGAAGTCGAGGTTGGCGGTGCCCGGGGTGTCGCTGGGCGCGGTGAGCACGGTGAAGATCGAGGGATCCGGATGGTCGAAGCTGATCGAGCCGATGGCGTTGAAGCGGCGCAGGTCGTAGCGGTACGGCGCGTAGTTGCCGTGCCACCCCACCACGTCGAGCGGCGAGTGGCCGATGGGCGCGCGCCACAGGTGGCCCTGGAACTTGGCGACGAGTTCGAAGTCGCCTTCCAAGTCCTCGTAGGCGGCCACCGGGGCCTCGAAATCGCGCGGATTGGCCAAGCCGTTGGCGCCGATCGGCCCCAGGTCGGGCAGGCGCAGCAGCGCGCCGAAGTTTTCGCACACGTAGCCGCGCGACGGGCCCCCGGGCAGCCCGACCCGGAAGCGCACGCCGCGCGGTACGACCGCGATCTGCTGCGGCTCGGCCTCGACCACCCCGAGTTCGGTCGCCAGCACCAGCCGGCCCTGCTGCGGAACGATCAAAAGCTCCGAATCGGCGCTGTAGAAATAGCGCCCCCGCATCGAGCGGTTGGCCGCGTACAGGTGGATGCCGACGCCCTGCTGCGCGTCGGCCGAGCCGTTGCCGGCCATGGTGTACAGGCCTTCGACGAAGTCGGTCGGTGCCTCCGGCAGCGGCAGCGGCGACCAGCGCATCTGCTCCGGCGACACCGGGCCGTCGCCGAACGCGTTGTGGAAGGCCGGCTGCGCGAACGGCTCGAAGCCGCCGTGGATCGCCGCCGGCCGGATGCGGTACAGCCAGCTGCGGCGGTTGGCGCCGCGGGGCGCGGTGAAGGCCGTGCCCGACAGCTGCTCGGCGTACAGCCCGTGCGCCACGCGCTGGGGCGAGTTGCGGCCCACCGGCAGCGTGCCGGACAGCGCCTCGCTGGCGAATTCGTTGCCGAAACCGGTCATGTATCCGCTGCTCATGGACTCGTCCTGCCGAAGGGCCTTGGCTCAGAGCACGCCGCGCTTCATCTGGTCGCGCTCGATGCTCTCGAACAGCGCCTGGAAGTTGCCCTCGCCGAAGCCCTCGTTGCCCTTGCGCTGGATGATCTCGAAGAAGATCGGCCCGATCGCGTTCTGGGTGAAGATCTGCAGCAGCAGCCGCGTCTTGGTCTCGGCATCGGCATCGATCAGGATCTTGTTGCGCGCCAGGCGCGCCACGTCCTCGCCGTGGCCCGGCACGCGCTGGTCGATGACCTCGAAGTAGGTATCCGGCGTGTCCAGGAACTCGACGCCCTGCGCGCGCATCTTCTCCACCGTCGCGTAGATGTCGTCGGTGAAGCAGGCGATGTGCTGGATGCCCTCGCCCCCGTACGCGTCCAGGTATTCGTTGATCTGCGACTTGGGATCGCTGGACTCGTTGAGCGGGATGCGCACGATGCCGTCCGGGGCGGTCATCGCCTTGGACACCAGCCCGGTCTTGGCGCCCTTGATGTCGAAGTAGCGGATCTCGCGGAAGTTGAACAGCCGCTCGTAGTAGTCCGACCACTTGGCCATGTTGCCGAAGTAGAGGTTGTGGGTGAGGTGGTCGATGAAGGTCAGGCCGAACCCGGCCGGGTTCTGGTCGGCGCCCTGCACCGGCAGGTAGTCCTCGTAGACCGAGCCGCGGTCGCCGTAGCGGTCCACCAGGTACAGCATGCAATCGCCGATGCCCTTGACCACCGGCGCATCGACCGCGCGCGTGCCGGCCTTGTGGTCGATGGCTTCGCCGCCGTTGCCGACGACCGTCTCGAGCACCTCGGCGCCTGGCCTGCGGAAGCGGATCGCGAACCCGCAGGCGCTGGGCCCGTGCGCCGTGGCGAAATCGGCCGCGAACGAGTCGGGATCCTCGTTGACCAGGAAGTTCACCCCGCCCTGCCGGTACACGGTGATCGCGCGCGTCCTGTGGCGCAGCACCGCGGCGAAACCCATGCGGGCGAAATAGTCGTGCAGCCGCTCGCCCTGCCCCTGCGGCGCGGCGAACTCGACGAACTCGAAGCCGTCGATGCCCATGGGGTTGTCGAACGTCGTGACCTGCATGCCCAGGTTGGGGCCCTGCGGCTGGGACTGGATCTGGGGACTCATGGCGGACTCCTGCGATGCGGCGGCGGCCGACGGGTGCGGCGGCGCGGAAGACTGGCGAGAATGGTAATGCCGGACCGCCGTTATAGTTTCAGTTGAAACCACTTGCAAGGCCCAACGCACCATGACGCCCGATTCCTTGCCCGACGCGCCGCAGCCATCACTCGAAGCGCCGCCCGTGCACGCCAGGCTGGACCTCGAGCGCTTCCTGCCCTACCGGCTCAGCGTGCTCTCCAACCGTATCAGCAGCAGCATCGCGCGGCTCTACGGCGAGCGTTACGGTCTGGGAGTCACCGAATGGCGGGTGATGGCGGTGCTGGGGCTGTACCCGGAGCTGTCGGCCGGGGAGGTGGCCGAGCGCACGGCCATGGACAAGGTCGCGGTGAGCCGTGCCGTGGCCCGGCTGCTGCAGCGCGGCTTCATCGAGCGCGGCACCCACGGCGGCGACCGCAGGCGTTCGGTGCTGGCGCTGTCGCCACAGGGATTCGAGGTCTACGACGTGGTCGCGCCGATGGTGCTGGCCTCCGAGCGCCTACTGCTGGCGGGCCTGGATCCGCAGGAGCGCGAGCAGCTGGACGGCCTGCTGGCCAAGCTGCTGCAGGGCGTGGAGCGGCTGGCGTCAGATTCCTGAGCCAGGGGCGTCGAGGCTCTCAGGGCGCCGCGGGCGCCGCGCCGTCCGGCGACCACCGCCTCAGGAATGCCAACAGCGCCTCGCGGCCGGCCTCGTCGCCTTGGGTGAAGGCAATCCCCGGCTGCGCATGCAGCAATGTGCCGGCGGCGTCGAGCACGACCAGGTGCGGCTCGGTCGTGAACGGCGGGTAGGCGGCCAGGAACGCGGCATTGGGGTTGCCGGCATCGGCGTTGACCTTGACCCAGACGAAGCCCGCGTCGCGCGCTGCGTAGCTTGGCGTGCGCCTCGATCTCGTCATCCAGCGTGCGGCACGGCACGCAGGATTCGCTGCCGACATCGAGCACGATGCGTTTGCCGCCGCGCACCGCCTCGACCTTGGCCGTCTCCAGGTCCTTGGACGGATCGCGCTGCGGGTCGTAGCGCGCCCGCAGCCCGGCCGCGGCGGCCACGTCGGCGGCGGTTTCGGTCTT
>DATHAV010000430.1:0-2741 GCA_035296505.1 Pseudoxanthomonas sp. | reverse complement strand
CGTTTATCAAAACGTGGCGCGTTGCGCACGAACCGAGGGACATCAGATTCGGGGGGAATTCCACGGCCGAATCGAAACCAATTTGTTTGGGGACTGGTCGTTCGAACGATTCAACATAAGCAATATGCAGTTCACCGATTTTATTCAATCTGCACCACTCCCTCCAGCGATGACTGCTGGCGAGAGCGTTTGGGAGCGATTGAGGTCGATAAATCAACAATAATGGGTTGCCTCCTACCCGAAGGTATCGCGGGTCGCGGAAGTAATCGGCAATGTACTTGATGAACGCAATCTCGTCTTCCGGACTGTGGCGCTGATCAATAAGGATTTCATCGCCCCTGCCGTCCCAGGTGCGGGTCCATTTCTCATTCGCCCAGCACAGGCAAAAGGGGAAATCTATCGTCGGGTCGTTGAGCCAGTTCCTGAGCGGCGTTTCGAGCAGCGTTTTGCCGCCGAACCAGTAGAAGTAGAAGCAGAACGCGCCGATTCCGTATTCTTTGGCCAGCCGCGCCTGTTCGCGCATGACTTCGACGTTGCGCAGGTCGTAGAACCCCAGGTCGCCGGGGAGCCGGGGCTGGTGATGGCCTTCGAACTGGGGCAGCGCTCGCGTCACGTTGCGCCACTCGGTGAAGCCCTTGCCCCACCATTCGTCGTTTTCAGGAATGGTGTGGAACTGCGGAAGGTAGAAGGCCACCAGCGTTGCCGGCAGCGGATCGGGCAACTCGCCCTTGGAATAGGGAACATAGCCGATGGCGCGCTCGTCCGAACGCACATACGGGCGACGCACGCGCGCACCGTCGGTCGGCGGCTGTCCGCGCGGCGCTGGGGGAACCAGAGACGAGTAGCGGTCGAGGAACCGCTGCCTCAGCCGGTCGCGCGTCGACAGCGGCATGGGCGCAAGCCGGAACGCAAGACGCAGCCCGTAAAAAAGCGCGTTGCGCGCCTTTAGGGAAAGTGCGTTGTTCAATGGCTACAGCCCTTGGTAATTCGGCCCAGAGCCACCCTCCGGGGTCACCCAGGTGATGATCTCGTACGGGTCCTTGATGTCGCAGGTCTTGCAGTGGACGCAGTTGGCGGCGTTGATCTGCAGGCGTTTGGCGCTGCCGCCGTCGGCAGTGGCATCTTCGACGATTTCGTAGACCCCGACCGGGCAGAAGCGGGTGCAGGGGTTGCCGTATTCGACCGTGCAGCGCGCGATGCAGATGGAGGTATCGGCCACGCGCAGGTGCACCGGCTGGTCCTCGTCGTGTTCGGTGGCGGCGTAGTAGACGCCCTGCAGCCGGTCGCGCGGGGGCAGGGTGCGCTGCACGTAGTCGCGCTTGGGCTGCTCGTACTCGTCCACCTTTTCCATCGCGCACCAGTCCGGCGTCACCTTCAGCGTCCAGGGCGAGTGGCCGCCGACGGCGGTTTCCCAGGCCGCGTTCAACATGCCGAACCACAGGCCTTTCTTGAACGCGGGTTTGATGTTCCTGACGCGCTTGAGCTCGGACATGATCTCGGACCCGCGCAGCTTGGCATCGAAGCCGGCGGCGTCCATGGATGCGGCCAGGTGCTCGGCCGCCATCATTCCCGAACGGATTGCCTGGTGCGTGCCCTTGATCTTGGGCACGTTGAGCAGCCCGGCGGTGTCGCCGATCAGCAGCGCGCCCGGCATCTCGACGGTGGGCAGCGACTGCCAGCCGCCCGAGGAGATCGCCCGCGCGCCGGCCGAGAGGATGGTCCCGCCTTCCAGCAGCGGGGCGATCATCGGGTGGTTCTTCCACTGCTGGAAGGCCTCCCACGGGCGGTACTCGGGGTCGCGGTAGTCGAGTCCGCTCACGTAGCCCAGCGCGATCCGGCTGTGGTCCAAGTGGTACAGAAAGCTGCCGCCGTAGGTCCGGTTGTCGGCGGGCCAGCCCACGGTGTGCACGATCCTGCCCGGCGACACGCGGCCTTCCGGCACCTGCCACAGCTCCTTGATGCCGATCGAATAGGACTGCGGATCGTGTCCGCGGCTCAGGTCGAAGCGCTTGACCAGGCGCTTGGTCAGATGGCCGCGCGCGCCCTCCGCCAGCACCGTGACCTTGGCGTGGATGTCGATGCCGGCGGTGTATCCGGGCTTGCGCGAGCCGTCCTTGGCCACGCCCATGTCGCCGATGCGCACGCCGATGACCTTGCCGGGGCTTCCATCGGCGTTGATGTCGTGCAGCGTTTTGGCGGCGGCGAAGCCGGGATAGATCTCCACGCCCAGGGCTTCGGCCTGCGGCGCCAGCCAGGCGCACATCGCGCCCAGGCTGACGATGAAGTTGCCGTGGTTGTTCATGCCCGGCGGCACGAACGGGAACTTGCGCCCGCCGGTCTTGCTCAAGTGCCAGAATTCGTCCTCGGTGGCGGCCACGCACACCGGCGGCGGCGATTGCCGCCATCCCGGGAGCAGCGCATCCAGCGGTCCCGGCTCGATCACCGCGCCGGACAGGATGTGTGCACCGATGGTGCTGGACTTCTCGATCACGCACACCGAAATTCCGGGGTCGATCTGCTTCAGGCGGATCGCGAACGCCAGCCCCGCCGGGCCTGCGCCCACGGCCACGACGTCGTACTCCATGACGTCGCGTTCGACGTGGGCGTTGGCGTCATCGTTCATGAGTTGCTCCGGCTGGCTTCTGGCTGCGGCTATTTTGGGTGTTTGCCTCGGGGCGGGCAAATCGCGCAGCATCGGTGCATGAAGCTATCGCGGCCGCGGTGTCCTGGGGATGAGGGTC
>DATHAV010000429.1:0-8598 GCA_035296505.1 Pseudoxanthomonas sp. | reverse complement strand
CCTGCTCCCGCTGATCGGCCCGCCACAGGACCGGTATGACCCAACCCATCAAGTCACGCCGCGCGCGCCACGGGCGCGCGAACGAAATCAGTCGTCGTCGGTGACGACGTCGGCCTTGGTCGCTACCACTTTCTTGCCGCGGTAGTAGCCGTCGGCGGTGACGTGATGGCGGATATGGGTCTCGCCGCTGGTCGGATCGGTGGCCAGCTGCTTGGCGGTCAGGCTGTCGTGGGCACGACGCTGGCCACGGCGGGACGGGGTGACGCGGGATTTCTGCACTGCCATGGAATCGCTCCGAACGTGTTCTGTGTCGTGTTGGTGTCGTGTTGCTTGTCGGGGTAACGCCGACCGCAGTCGCGGTCAGTTGTTCTTCTTCAGCGAAGCCAGCGCCGAAAACGGGCTGGCCTTGGCCACTTCTTCTTCCGGCACCGGCCAGTCGCGTTCCACGGCCTCGGACGATGGATCGACCGGGACCGCAGGCACCGCCAGCACCAGCTCGTCCTCCACCATCTCCAGCGGCCGCAGCATGCCGTCCTCCGGCACCAGCAGCGCTTCGAAATCCGGCGGCAACGCGGGCTCCTCGGCCTCGTCGCGGATCAATCCCAGCCGCTGCACCATGTCCACCGGGAACAGGAACCGCTTGAGGGTGCGCTGGCACTCCAGCGGCAGCTCGGTCTGGATGCGCAGTTCGACGTACGGCACCTTCAGCAGCGGATCGCTGTCGAACTGCAGCGCGAACCGCACCTGGCCTTCAACGTCGATCAACAGCCCCTGCAGCCGGTCTAGCCCTCCCAACGCCACGCTGCCGTCGAAACCGCGCCTGGCCGCCACCATGCGCCATACATCCAAAAGCTCGGGCACGTTCGCGGGCATAAGCCGCTGAATATTAAGGATCGGTCCTGGGACTGTCAAACCTTGCAGTGCGGCTCCAGGATTGCCGCGAGCGGACGGCCGCTGCAGAATGCCCGCCCGCCCGCGCGACCGACACCATGCCGCTGATCCTGGCTTCCACGTCCCGCTACCGCCGCGAACTCCTGGAGCGGCTGCGTCTGCCCTTCCATATTTCGCGGCCCGAGGTGGACGAGAGCCCCCTGCCGGGCGAGACGCCGGGCGCCCTGGCCCCGCGCTTGGCGGCGGCCAAGGCCCGCGCCATCGCAGCCCAGCACCCCGAGGCCTGGGTGATCGGCGCCGATCAAGTCGCGGCGCTCGATTCCCAGGCCTTGGGCAAGCCCGGCAACCGCGACACCGCGGTCGCCCAGCTTAGCGCGATGTCCGGACGCGAAGTCCGGTTCCATACCGCCCTGTGCCTGGTCCGCGGGCAGGTGGCGCTGGAAGCCCTGGACACCGCCTTGGTGCGCTTCCGTCCCCTGCAGGCTGGGGAAATCGAGCGCTATGTGGACGCGGAGCAGCCGCTGGACTGCGCCGGCAGCTTCAAGGTCGAAGGGTTGGGGATCAGCTTGTTCGAAAGCGTGGAGTCGCGCGATCCGACCGCACTGATCGGCCTGCCGCTGATCGCCCTCGGCCGGATGCTGCGCCAAGCCGGCTTCGCCCTGCCCTGAAACGCGTCAGCGCATGGCGGGGACCAGGTCGACCGGGATCTCGCTCCAGTCCTCCACGCTGCCGTCGCGCCCGTGCAGGCGCAGACCCAGCCAATGCCGTCCAGGCTTGCTGGCGCCAAGGTCGACGCTGGCGCGAAACCCCACTTTAGGGTGGTTGGGATCGGTGGAAATTTTCCAGTAGGCCGCGGTTCCAGGGCTTGGCAGGCCGTAGTGCGCACGCGCCACGACGCGCCCATCCAGCAGCACCTCGACCCGCTCGATCCCGACGCCGTCCTTGAACGCCCAGCCGGCAATGTCGAAGCGCGCACCCACCCGCGCGCCTTTCGCAGGCGTGTCGATCCAGGCGAAGGCGGGCGTCACGCACGGTCCTTCTGCCTTCTTCGCCGGTAGCGCGAACAGCAGGAACCGCTGGTAGCCATGGTCCACGTTCACCACGCGCGGCGGAGGCAGTGGCCCGACCTTCGCGCATAGGCCGTGGTAGTAATCCAGCAGCGATCGATAGCGCACTTCGCCGGAGCCGACCACGAGCAGCACCGGGCGGACACGGTCGCCGTTGCTCTCCAGCCCCCACAGGCGCAGCTGCGGCGCACGCCCGTGCTTGTGGTTGAGCGGATGGTCCAGCACGGGGATGCGGGGATCGTTCAGCGCGAACCCCAGTTCGGCGCCGGATTTGAAGTTGTCCACGAGCAGCTGCGTGTCCGGCGGCAGCGCAGCCAGCTCCTCGCGCACCGCCGTTTCCAGCGTCTCCCAGCCCGCGAAGTTGGCCGGATAGAACTTCTCCGCGGCCAGCCTCTCGCGCAAGAGTGGGGTAGACACCACCGCGTAGTAGCCGAGCGTTGCGGCCAGGCCCACCCCCGCCAGCAGCCAGGTCGCATTGCGCCAGGGTTTCGGCCACGAGGCCAACAGCGTCGGCACCACGACCAGCAGCGCCAGGTAGCCCGGCAGCGGCCAATGAAAGCTCACGCGCTCGACGTCGGCGAAGAAGCCGAGCATGAAAAACCCGGCCGTCGATACGCCGCCGAGCAGCCCGAAATAACGCCACTGCGTCCCCCCGCCATGCTCGCCGCTGCGCAGTGCGCGCAACAACACCTGCGCCAGCGCCAGGAACAGCAGTGGGGTCACCAGCAGCGCCTGCACCACCAGGAACCAGGCACCGCTCCCCTGGAAGGTCCACGGATGGCGATCCACCAGCTGGAACCGCAGCCCGGCGTCGGCATTCTCTATATTCCAGGCCAGCAGCGGGGCCCATGCCGCGACGCCCAGCCCCAGCGCGATCCACACGCGCGGATCACGCAGCACGCGCCGGCCCTGCGGCATCAGCAGCAGCGCGACCAGGCCCACGCCTATCACGCCGACAAAGCGGTAGTGGCTGAGCGCGCCCAGGACGAGCCCGAGCGCGAGCTCGGCGGTGGAGGTCGCATCGATTTCGCGCAGCAGGCGTGCGCCCGCATCCAGGCACAGCAGCGTCGCTACCGCCATCGGCACGTCCGGCAGCGCGAGGATTCCCAGGGTGCCCGACAGCGGCATCAGCACGGTGAGGCTGCCCGCGCGCCAGCCGGCCACATCGCCGAACCAGCGCGCGGCGATGTGCGCGGTCAACCACGGCAGCAGCGCGGCCAGCGCCAGGAACGGCATGCGCAGCGCCAGCACGTGCTGGCCACCGAGTTCGGTGCCCAGCCGCGTCAGCCAAGCCGTGAGTCCCGGCAGGTCCGAATACGCCGCCGCCAAGTGCTGGCCTTCCTGCCAATAGAACGCCTCGTCGACGAACAGCGGCAGCCGCGCCGCGACCATCAGCTTGATCAAGGTCGCGCCTGTCCAGAGCGCAAGGAAGGTGCGCTGGGCGCGCTTTTCGTCGTGCATAAGTCGTTAAACTGAGCCGAAACCGGAACGAAAACGCGATGCTCGCCGAAGTCCCCGCCCACCAGATGCTACCCGATGCGCTGCAGCAGGCCATTAAGCGGGCGCAGGCGCAGGTCAATTCGCTGGTGCTGGGCAAGTCGCATGAAGTGCGCCTGGCCTTCGTCGCGCTGCTGTCGGGCGGCCACCTGCTGATCGAAGACCTGCCCGGGCTGGGCAAGACCACGCTGGCGCATGCGCTCGCGGCGACGCTAGGATTGGGTTTCCAGCGCGTGCAGTTCACCTCCGACCTTTTGCCGGCGGACGTGATCGGCGTATCGGTGTACGACGCGCAGTCGCGGCAGTTTCAGTTCCACCCCGGGCCGGTGTTCACCCACGTGCTGCTGGCCGACGAGATCAACCGCGCGCCGCCGCGCACGCAGAGCGCGCTGCTGGAAGCCATGGCCGAACACCAGGTCACCCTGGATGGCGTGACCCGGCCGCTGCCCGAGCCGTTCTTCGTCATCGCGACCCAGAACCCGGTGGATCTGTCGGGTACCTACCCGCTGCCGGATTCGCAGTTGGACCGGTTCCTTCTTCGCCTGACCCTAGGCTATCCCAATGCCGAGTCCGAGCGCGCGCTGCTGGCCGGGACCGACCGCCGCGAGCTGATCGGCAACGCGCAGCCGCTGCTGTCCAGCGACGACGTGCGGTCGCTGCGCGCGGCGGTGGGCGCGGTGTACGCCAGCGATGCGCTAGTGGCTTACGTGCAGGCGCTGCTGACGCGGAGCCGCCAGCACCCCGGAGTGAAGGTCGGCCTGTCGCCGCGCGCCGGTCTGGCGCTGCTGCGCGCGGCACGCGCGTACGCACTGCTGCTGGGCCGCCAGCACGTGCTGCCCGAGGACGTACAGGCATTGTTCGCCGCGGTGGCCGCGCACCGGCTGGTGGGCGAGGCCGAAGCGTCGTCCGCGCCGGCGCTGGCCAGGGCGATCCTGCACGCGGTGGCCGTGGACTGAGCGCGATGCCTACTCCGCGCGAGCGCCTGGCCGCGAAGTTCGCGCTGCTGGCGCGTCCGCGTGCGCCGGAGTCGCTGCCGGTCAAGCTGGACCGCAGACGCGTCTACCTCCTGCCGACCGGCTTCGGACTGTTCTTCGCGGTGCTGCTGCTGGCGATGACCCTGGGCGCGCTGAACTACAACAACAACCCGGCCCTGCTGCTGGCCCTGCTGCTGGGCGCGACCGGGCTGTCGAGCCTGATCTTCGCCCACCTGCAGCTTTCTGGGCTGCGGATCGACGTGATCTCTGCCGAACCGGTGGCAGCGGGCGCCAACCTGACCGTGCACGTGGCGCTTTCGGCGAGCGATCCAAGGACCCGCCGCGGGCTTCGCCTGCGAGTAATGGACGTGCAAGCCACCGCTCCGATCCTGGCCGTCGATCCGGTGGTGGCCACGGTCGATATCCCGACCCGCCAGCGCGGCTGGCTGGGCCTCGGCCGCCTGCGCATCGCCACCACCCAGCCGCTAGGACTGGCCTTGGCCTGGGCGTGGGTGTGGCCGGAGGCGCCCGTGCTGGTCTACCCGGCGGCCGAGGTCCAGGGCCCGCCGCTCCCCGAAGGCGGCGGCAGCGCCGGGCACTCGCGCCTGCATCCGGCCGGGGACGACGTCCACCACCTGCGCGCGTACCGCAGCGGCGACCCGCGCCGCGCCATCGCGTGGAAGCCTTCGGCCCGGCGCGATGCGCTGCTGGTGCGCGAATACGAACAGCCGCTGGCGCTGGAGGTCGCGCTGGAGTGGGCGGCGGTCGAAACCCTCGCCTACGAGCAGCGCATCCGCCGGCTCGCGCACTGGGTCGACCTGGCCGAGCGCCAGGGATGTCGCTACCGCCTGCAGCTTCCTGGACAGCCGGCGCTGGGTCCGTCGCAGGGTCCGGACCACCGCCACCTGTGCCTGCGCGCGCTGGCGCTGATGCCCCATGGCCACTGAGCCGCGAATGGCGATCGACGGCGGCAGCCGCCGCTGGACCCTGGGCACGGTGGCGTTGGCCCTGCTCCCGCTGCTGCTGCAGCTACCGGCCCCCTTGGCCGCGGCGATCGCCGCGGCCGCGGTGCTGGTCGGCGCGACTTCGTGGCGCAGGCCGATGCCGGCGTGGATCCGCTTGCTGCTGGCGCTGATGGTGATCGCGGCGGTGCTGTCGCACATGGGCATGCGCCTGGGCCGCGACACCGGCTGCGCATTGCTGGCGGCGATGCTGGCGATCAAGCCTTCGGAGACGTCCACCCTGCGCGATGCGCGTAGTTTGATCGGGTTCGCGCTGTTCGCGCCGTTCGCCGCCTTCCTGCTCGACCAGGGCCCGGTCAGCATGGTCCTGGGCCTGGTTTCGGTGCTGAGCGCGCTGGTGACCCTGCAGCGACTGGCGGACGTGGAGGCAGGTGTCGCCACGCGCGCTGCCTCGCCGTTTCGCGCCATGGGCGCCACCGGCAGGCTGGTGGCCATCGGACTGCCGCTGGCGCTGGCCGCGTTCTGGCTGTTCCCGCGCCTGGGCTCGCCGCTGTGGGGCGTGCCCGAGCGCGCGGTGGCGCGGCCGGGCTTGTCGGACAGCATGACTCCGGGCGAATGGCTGGACCTGCTGAGCGACGACCGTCCGGCCCTGCGCGCCCAGTTCTTCGGCACCCCGCCGGCGCCGCAGGACCTGTACTGGCGGGGACCGGTGCTCTGGGATTTCGACGGACGCAGTTGGACCCAGCCGCAGTGGCTGCGGAACATCCCGGCCGAGCCGGTGGCCGCGCGACGCCCGGTGATATGGGATTACCAGATCGAGATGGAACCCACCGACCGGCGCCAGCTGGTGGCGCTGGACCTGCTCGACGAGGCACCCGAGGGCAGCAGCCTGGCGATGGACTACGGCCTTTACGCGGCGCGCCCGCTGAGCGCGCTGACCCGATGGCGCATGCGGTCTTCGCCGCCGGCGCAATTCGAGCCGCGGCTGAAGGCGATGATGCGCCAGCGCGCCCTGGCGCTGCCGCCGGGCTACAACCCGCGAACGCTGGCGCTGGCGCGGCAATGGCGCGGCGAGGCCGGCAGCGACGACGCGGCGATCGTGGAGCGGGCGCTGGGGTGGATCAGGGCCGAATTCGCCTACACCCTGGATACGCCGCTGCCGGGGCGCGACACGGTCGACGAGTTCCTATTCGAACAGAAGCGAGGCTACTGCGAGCACTTCAGCTCCGCCTTCGCGGTGCTGATGCGCGGCGCCGGCATTCCCGCGCGCGTGGTCACCGGCTACACCGGCGGCTACCGCAATCCGTTCGGCGGCTACTGGATCGTGCGCAGGATGGACGCCCACGCCTGGACGGAAGTGTGGCTGCCGCAGCGTGGCTGGGTGCGGGTGGATCCGACCGCGGCGGTGGCGCCGGAGCGCATCTACGACACCCTGGAAGACCGGCTCGGCGCCGGCAGCGGCGGTCTTTCCCAGCTGGTCACGCTGGGCGATCTCAGCGACTGGGTGCGGCGCGGCTGGAACGATCTGGTGCTGGGATTCAACGTCGAACGCCAGGCTCGCCTGCTGAGGCCGTTCGGCATCGATCGCATCGACGGCTCCAGGCTCGGGCTGCTGTTCGCCCTGTTCGCGCTCATCACCCTGGCCTGGATGGCGTGGCTGCTGGCGCGCGGCGAACGCGAGCGCAACCCGCTGCTGCGGGCCTGGCATCGCCTGGGGCGGCGCTACGCCCGGCTCGGGCTGGCCCGGCACACGCATGAACCGCCGATCGCGTGGGCCGACCGCGTCGCCGCCGCACGCCCGCAGAGCGGTAAAGCCCTGGTCTTGCTCAGCCAACGTTTCGCCGCTGCGCGCTACGCTAATTTCGCCGGGGATTCCACGCTGCTCGGCGATCTGCGCCGGCACCGCCCCTGAATCCGGAGATAGGCCATGAACAGAATTACCCGAATCATCGCCCTGGCCGCGAGCAGCCTGCTGCTGGGCGCCTGCGCGACCGCGCCCAAACCGCTGCAGGGCTCCTTTACCCAGGTCACGCCGCGCGACGCGGTGGCGGCTGGACAGCCCGGTGCCCCGGTACGCTGGGGAGGACGCATCATCGAAACCAAGCCCGGCCAGGACAGCACCTGCTTCCAGCTGGTGTCGCGTCCACTGACCGCCAGCGGCCGTCCCTTGAACTCTGCCCCCGATTCCACCGATGGACGCTTCATCGCCTGCCGCGCAGGCTTCTACGACCCGGCGGTGTTCACCGAAGGCCGCGAGGTGACGTTCATCGGCCGCATCGATGGTGTCGAGTCCGCCCGCATCGGCGACTACGACTACCGTCTCCCGCGCATGAGCGCCGACGTCGTGTACCTCTGGCCGGAAGTGCGCGAAGTGCAGGTCGTGCGTCCCTCGCCGTTCTACGACCCGTTCTGGGGTCCGCGCTGGGGCTACTGGGGCTGGTGGTAACCGAGTTGTAGAACATCCGGAGCGACATACAAGAACGCCGCTTGCACAGCGGCGTTCTTGGTTTCAGGGGGTGCCGAAGCGCCCGAGCGGCGCGCCCGCCAGCAAGTGCAGGTGCAGGTGGAAAACGGTCTGCCCCGCATCCTCGCGGCAGTTGATCACCAGCCGATAGCCGCTTTCCGCCAGGCCTTGCCTGCGCGCATAGGCGGCCGCGGCGAGTACCAGCCGGCCGACCAGGTCCGCGTGCGAGGGCTGCAGATCGTCCAGGGTCGAGATCGCTTCGTTCTTGGGAACGAACAGCACGTGCACCGGCGCCTGCGGGGCGATGTCCTCGAACCCGAGGATGTCCTGGTCCTCGTACACGATGGTGGCCGGAATCTCTCTCCGGATGATCTTGCCGAAGATGCTTTGCTGGTCTGGCATGCGTGCGTCCTGTAGGTAGGTCGGTGACTGCAGCGGGCCGATGCCCGCAAACATCTTTAAGGATGGTCGCGCACGAAAGAACGTTGCACGGCGGCTCCTTTACAGCGGCATCGCGCTGCGCGTGCCGAAGGCGTGCGACAGCGTGCCGCGATCGACGTATTCGAGTTCGCCCCCCAGCGGC
Organism: Pseudoxanthomonas sp.; assembly: GCA_035296505.1. GTDB lineage: Bacteria > Pseudomonadota > Gammaproteobacteria > Xanthomonadales > Xanthomonadaceae > Pseudoxanthomonas_A. Next base: position 160 of record DATHAV010000429.1, on the reverse strand, counting down.
ACGCCGTGGGTCAGGCGGCTGGCGTGCACGCCGTGCTGGCGCGCCAGCTGCGCCAGGTAGTGCGCGGTGGCCTCGCCCTCCACGGTGGGATTGGTGGCGATGATGAGTTCGGTGACCTCGCCTTGCGCCAGCCGGTTCGCCAGCGCATCGAGGCCGAGTT
>DATHAV010000428.1:0-2755 GCA_035296505.1 Pseudoxanthomonas sp. | reverse complement strand
GAAGTGGCGGTAGCCGCCCCAGGCGGCGAGGCCGAGGACCAACGGCACGATCAGGTTCTTCATGGCGTGTCCTGCTGGCCATTGGCGGAAACAAAAAGGATCGAAAGCTCGGCGCCGCGCTCATCGCGTGCCCCGGCACATAGGAAACTTCGGGCAGCCCCAGAACGTGGTTGCGGTGCGGCGATTGGTGCGCTGGATCATCGCGGCGCCGCAGCGCGGGCAATCCTGCGCCGGCGGTGCGGCTGTCGCTTTGGCGGGGCCGGCAACGGGTTCGGTCCGCGGAGCGGAGTTCGGTGCCGGCGATGCATCGGTGCGGGGCTCGGCGGCCTGCGCGCCACGGATCATCGCCAGCAGGGCGGAGCCGTCGATCAGCTCGATCGGTTTTCCGGCAGCGAAGCGCGCGGCCTCCTGGGTGAACCCGCCGAGCGCGGCGATGCGCACCTCGTCCGCGCGGTGGTGGGCCAGCAGGCCGTACATCTCGCGCACCGCGTTGACCGGCACTTTCTCGCGCCGCCACCGCTTGCATTGCACCAGGCTGCGCTTGCCGTCGCGGCGCAGGATCAGGTCGATGCCGCCATCGGCGCCGCCGAGGCCGGTCTCTTCCACCGCGTAGCCCTGGCGGCGGAAGGCCTCGCCGACCAAGCGTTCGAAATCGCGCCAGCCGAGCGCGGCGATGCTGTCCAGGCCGGTGCGCGTCTCCAGCCGCCGCCGGCGCCTTTCACCAAGGAACGAGACGAACGACGCCATCGCGCAGGCCGCGAGCACGGCCCATGCGAGGATCGAAAGCGGATTGGAGTGCGCGAACGCCAGGGCGAGCGGACCGTCCTGGCGGGCGAAGTACGCGGGAATTCCGTAGCGGATGGCGAGGAAGCCGAGCACGCCCACGGCCAGTCCCACCGGCCAGGGCAGGACCGCCAAGTCATCGAGCAAGCCGCGCCTTCCGCGCCCCATGCGGTCTCTCCATCGAGGATTCCCCGGCGGCGACCATAGCGCGCCGCCTGCCGCAGCGAACGCGACCGCTTATGCAAAAATCTCGAGGGCAGATGCACGGGCACCACGAGCGCGAGTGGTTTGCGATGTGCCGATGCGGCACGGTCATGGCGAAGGTCAACTCGTGCATCGGCAATGCCAACGTCCCGCTTGCGCGGCTGGCCTTGCGACGGAATTGGATCGTTTCGCTGCAGCGCGTGGGGCGGGCTCAGGCGCGCCGCACGAATGGCGGTCGCTGCCTCGGTGCCCGGCAGCGGACGACCGCGGAAGCAGCGGTTATCCGGCTAATCCTGTAGCGGCTGCGCGGCGCGTGCCGGCGTTCGATGCGCGCGAGGCCGCGCTGCGGGTGCAAGCCGTCGCGGCCGCGCGCTGTTACAGGCCGCCATGGCGGGCCATGCCGGCGGCGCACACCAGGATGACGGCGATCAGCGCCACCTGCGCGAGCAGCCAGGGGCGCAGGCAGCCGGCGTCTTCGGGCGAGGGCAGGAACGACGGGTCCGCGCGCAGCCGCCGGCGCCAGCGCATGAAGCGGACGGTGGGCACCAGGGACAGCAGCGCGGCGAGCAGGAACGCGCCGAGCTTGGCGTGGAACCAGGGGTTGTGGGCGTAGAAGTCCCAGCCCTTCAGCCCGTAGAGGATGCGCAGCAGGCCGGCGGCCAGGATCAGCCCCGCGGTGAGCCCGTAGGCGGCGTCCAGGCGCGACAGGCGCACGATGGCGGCGCGGTCGACACCGCGCTTGAGCAGCGCCGACTCCGCGGCGAGCATCGCGATCAGGCCGAAGAACAGCAGGTGGTGCAACGAGGCGAGGAGGAAGTCGCGCAGCATCGGGCGGCTCGCAGGCTTGAGGGTGCGCGGAGGATAACGCGGGCGGACGCGGCGGCGTCTGCGGGGTCGCTAATCGCGCCTGCCGCGGCGTTCGAAGGGCGAGGATCTGGAGCGGATCGGAGTGCGCGAACGCCCGCGCGAGCCGGCCATTTGGCGAGAGCCGTACCTGAGCTTATCGGCCTGCGGCGCTTTCGCCTGCCATGCAGCCTTCCCGCGATATTCCAAGCACGACCGCAGCGCTGCCTGCCGCAGCGAGTGCGAGCGCTTTCGCGGAACTCGATGCACGGATGCACGCGTCCAAGGGGGCGACTGTTTGCGATGCGCCGATGCGGCTCTGCGCGACAGCCTCATAACGACGAGCGCTGCACGGCTTCGTCCGGACTTTCGGAAAGCGGTGGCGCAACAGCGCCGCCCGCTCTTGTGCCCAACCGCCACCCCAGCCCCGACCACCGGCCCGCATGCCGCGACAGCGCTTCGCGCAGCACCGCTTCGCTGCCGGCCACGTGCAGCCGGCTGCGGGCGCGGGTGATGCCGGTGTAGACGAGTTCGCGCGAGAGCACGCGGTTGAAGCGGGCGGGCAGGATGAGCCAGACCTCGTCGAACTCCGAGCCCTGGGCCTTGTGCACGGTCATGGCGAAGGCGCTTTCGTGCGCGGGCAGCGCGGCGGGGTGGAACGGGCGCGGGCTGTGGGCATCGACGCCGGGGAACCAGGCCATCGGGGTGCCGTCGTCGCCTTCCAGGCAAAGGCCGATGTCGCCGTTGAACAGGCGGTGGCGGTAGCTGTTTTCGGTGACCAGCAGCAGGCGGCCGTGGAAGTAGCGGTTGCCGGCGGGGCCGATGGCGGAGGCGCGGCGCGTGCCGGCGCTGGCGGCGCGCGAGGCCAGCAGCTCCTCGATGCGCGCGTTGAGTCCGCGCGCGCCCTGCGGGCCTTCGCGCACGG
>DATHAV010000427.1:0-3924 GCA_035296505.1 Pseudoxanthomonas sp. | reverse complement strand
CAGCCTGCTCCTGGAACGGCTGCCGGGGCGTCCGCACGAGATTCTCGAGGGCGCGCGCGAGATCGGCGAGGGCGAGTGGAAAGTGCCGGCCGGCCACTATTTCGTAATGGGCGACAACCGCGATAATAGCGAGGACGGGCGCCTGTGGCCTCACACCAATTTCCTCCCGGAAGAGAACCTCCGCGGGAAGGCGTTCCTGGTGTGGTTGAACTGCGAGGGATTGTTCTGCAAGGGAAGTTTCGATCCGTCCCGGATCGGGACCAGGATCCAATAATAGAAACGACCGACTCGGGATGGGTATATGAATCGCAAGCTGAAAATCGCTAAGAGGCAGGGGGGCATGACGTTGATGAGCTTCCTGGTGGTGCTGGCCGTGGTTGGCTTCGCCGCCTACATCGGCATGAAGCTGTTCCCGATGTACCAGGAGTACTACTCGGTGCGTACCGCGGCCAAGGGCCTGGCCGGCGAGCCGGGCGTGGGCGACATGGACCCGTCCAAGATCCAGGACCTGTTCTTCCGCCGCCTGTACATCAACTACTCGGAGAACGTGAAGCCCGAGAACGTCAAGATCGTGCGCATCGACAACGGCTGGAACATGAAGGTGAACTACGAGGTTCGCCGCTCGCTGGTCGGCAACCTCGACGTGGTCGGCGTGTTCGACGTGTCGCAGGATCTCACCCGCCAAGGTGGCACCGATTGAGCTGAACCCACGTCACGGTGGGCTGGGGGGCCACCGTTTCAGGGATCCGGGTCTGCTGACGCAGGCCCTGACCCACCGCAGCGCGGGCGCTCCGCACAACGAGCGCCTCGAATTCCTGGGCGACAGCATCGTCAACCTGCTGGTGGCCGAAGCGCTGTTCCAGCGCTGGCCCAAGGCCGACGAAGGCGCCCTGACCCGCGCCCGCGCCGAACTGGTGCGCGAGGCGAGCCTGGCCGCCATCGCCCGCGAGCACGACCTAGGCGCGCGCCTGATCCTGGGGCCCGGCGAAATGAAGTCCGGCGGCCATCGCCGCGACTCGATCCTGGCCGACGCGCTGGAGGCGGTGGTGGCGGCGATCTATCTGGACTGCGGCTTCGCCGCCTGCCGCGACACGGTGCTGCCGTGGTTCGAGGCGGCGCTGGCGGCGCTGCCGGTGGGCAAGCCGGCCAAGGACGCCAAGACCCGCCTGCAGGAATGGCTGCAGGCCCGGCAGTGGGCGCTGCCCAATTACGAACTGCTGCTCGAAAGCGGCGACGACCACGCCAAGGTGTTCCGGGTGGCCTGCGGCATCGTCGAGCCGGCGCTGGCGGCCGAGGGCGAGGGCAGCTCGCGGCGCAACGCCGAGCAGGCCGCCGCCGCGGCGGTGCTAGAACGACTGGATGCGATGAAATGAACGACGAAGAAGCTCCGGCCACCGCTGCCGCAGCACGCGGCGACAGCGATCATCGCAGCGGCAGCATCGCGGTGATCGGCAGGCCCAACGTCGGCAAGTCGACCCTGGTCAACGCGCTGGTCGGCGCCAAGGTCAGCATCGTCTCCAACCGGCCGCAGACCACCCGCCATCGGCTGCTCGGCATCGCGACGTTTCCGCAAGGCCAGATCGCGCTGGTCGACACCCCCGGGCTGCATCGGCAGCAGGGCAAGTTTTCCGCGTCGGCCATGAGCCGGGTGATGAACCGCGCCGCGCGCGGCGCGCTCGAGGACGTCGATGCCGGACTGCTGGTGGTGGAGGCGGGACGGTGGGACGAGGAGGATTCCACCGCCTACAAGGTGATGCGCGACAGCGCGCTCCCGGTGGTGCTGTGCGTGAACAAGATCGACCGCCTGCGCGAGAAGGCTGAGTTGCTGCCGTACCTGGCCGAAGCCACGGAGGACCGGGAGTTCGCCTCGGTGCATCCGATCTCGGCGCTCAAGCGCAACGGCCTGGACCCGCTGGTCGAGGACCTGCTGAAGCTGCTGCCGCTGGCGCCGCCGATGTTCGGCGAGGACGAGATCACCGACCGCAGCCAGCGTTTCCTCGCCGGCGAGCTGCTGCGCGAGCAGCTGATGCGGCTGCTGGGCGCCGAGCTTCCGTATGCCACCACCGCCGAGATCGAGCGCTTCGCCGAAGACGGCGAGCTGCTGCGCATCGGCGCGGTGATCTGGGTCGAGCGCGAGAGCCAGAAGGCGATCGTGATCGGCAAGGGCGGCGCGCGGCTCAAGGAGATCGGGAGCAAGTCGCGCATCCAGATGGAGCGGCTGTTCGGGCGCAAGGTGTTCCTGGAGACGTGGGTGCGGGTACGCGAAGGCTGGTCGGGCGACGAGTCTGCGCTGAAAGCCTTTGGGTACGCCGAATAACGCGACGGATCCGGCGAGCCGCTTCCGCATTGCGTGGCAATCCTCTCCTCGCTTTATCCCGCTTTTCCTCTTCTGCCCACCATTCATGCGCATCACCGCCGAAGCCGCCTACGTCCTGCACGCGCGCGCCTGGCGCGAAAGCAGCCTGCTGGTCGAAGTGCTGTGCGAGCACCACGGACGCCTGGGCCTGGTGGCGCGCGGAGTCCAAGGTCCGAAGAAGCACGTGCTGCGCGCGTCGCTGCAGCCCCTGCAGCACATCCGCCTGGACGCCGTGCTGCGCGGCGAACTCGCCAGCCTGGTGACGGCCGAGGCGCTGGATACCGCCCCGCGCCTGGGTGGAGAGGCGACCCTGGCGGCCTTTTACGTCAACGAACTGGTCATGCGCCTGGCCCAGCGCCAGGACCCGCAGCAGGCGCTGTACGGGGCGTACGCGATGATGCGCGAGCGTCTTGGAACCGAAGGCTCGCTCGCGTGGACGCTGCGCCGGTTCGAACGCGACCTGTTGGACGCCATCGGTTCGGGTTTCGATCTGTCGGTGGACGGGGAGGGAGTCGAAATCGACCCGGCCGCACGCTACCTGCTCGATCCGGAGCAGGGTCCGCAGCGGCTGCTGAGCGATCGCGGCCGCGACCAGCGCAGGGCGGCGGCGACCGGCACCGCCCTGCTGGCGCTGGCGCGCGATCGGCAGCCGGATGCCGACGATCTCGCGAGCCTGCGCCTGGCCTTGCGCAGCGTACTGGGCCACCACCTGGGCGGGCGCGGCCTCAAGTCGTGGGAAATGCTGGGTGGACTGGGCCGGATGAATTCGCGCGACCCGCCTTCCTCAGCGTCCTGAGCGCGTCTGTCGCAGGACCGTGTCGAATTGGGCGGCTACACCCACTTCTTCGGGCGATCTTTCCAGCAGCGTCGCCACGCGCTGGAGGCGCATGGCTCCGACGAATCCGCTGCTGGCCCGCATCTGGTGCAGCTGATGCCGCGCCTGATCGAAATCGCGGGACGCCAGCGCGGTGAACACGATCGAGTGCTGGCGCTCCAGCTCCTGCAGGAACAGGTCGCGCAGCGTCTGCAGATGGTTGGCGTTGCCGTTGAGCGCCGCCAAGGCCACGGCGTCGTCCCAGAGTGGCGTCTCATCCGGGCTGCCGCACCCGGCGTCGGGTTCCGGCGCCGAATCCAGTTCCAGCGCCTGGCGAACGGCGCGCTGCAGCACGACCGCGGTAAGAGGTTTGACCAACACCGCCGCGAAACCCGATGCGAGCAGGCGCGACTTCAGCGACGGCGAGTCGTCGGCGGTGTGCGCCAGCGCCGGCACGCGCGGGTGGCGCTCGCGCAGCCGCGCCAGAAGCTCGATGCCGCTGCCGTCGGGCAGGTTCGCATCCAGGAGCCACAGGTCGTGCGGACCCGCGGCGGCGATCGCATCGGCCACGGACCGGGTCACTTCGACCGCCGCAGGCAGCGCCTCCAGCGCGGCGGCGAGGAACCGGCCGCTGACGGGATCGTCCTCGACCAGCAGCAGCGTTGGCTTCATTCCATCCCCATGCGATATCGCTATCCTGCGGTTCCATGCCGATCCGCATCTTAACGCTGCTGTTGCTGCTGTCGCCGATTTG
>DATHAV010000426.1:0-2033 GCA_035296505.1 Pseudoxanthomonas sp. | reverse complement strand
CCTTGCACCTGCGCTTGCCAATGCGATGCCCTGCCCAGCACGTGGCAAGCCACCGACTCGGCAACCGCAGACGCCTTTGCGATCCCTACCCCGCTGTCATAATCAAAATGCACGCTTTGGAGTGGCGCCTGTATTCACTGCGCCTGCAGGAACTCCTCGATCGCAGCGGCCAGCCGCATCGGCTGTTCGTGGACCACCCAATGGCTGGCCTGCTCCAGATGAAGCAGCCGCAGCTGCGGCACGTATTCTTTCAGCCCATCCAGCAGCGCGGGCAACAGCGCGAGGTCGGCGTCGGCCCACAGCACCAAGGTGGGCACCTTGACGTGGGTCAGCTCCGGCGGCAGCTGCAGGGTGTTGACCTTGTCGTCCTTGGAGGTGGGCGGACGCAGCGGCGACGCGCGGTAGTAGTTGAGCGCGGTGTCGATGCCGTGGCTCCATAGCTCGCGATACTGCGCCTTGACCGCGTTGGTCAGCCAGCCCGCCCCCGGCTGCTTGCCGTCGATCGCGCCCATGCCGGTGAAGAACGGCCACATGCGCTCGTAATCCTTGTCCACCAGCTGCGCCTGGGCGTCGGGTTGGCACAGGAAATTCATGTAGGCGCTGGCGGCCTGCTGCGCGGGGTTGCGCTGCAGCTCGCGCAGGAAAGTGGCCGGGTGCGGCGAATTTATGATCACCAGCCGGCGCAGCCACGAAGGCGCCTGCGCCCCCAGCGCCCAGCCCACCACCCCGCCCCAGTCGTGCGCCACCAGCGCTTCCACCGGCGCGTCCAGGTATTCCGCCAGTGCGGCGATGTCGCCGACCAGATGCGTGGCGCGGTACGCCTCCACCTCTTCGGGCGAATACGAGCCCTCGTAGCCGCGCATGTTGGGAGCGACGCAGCGAAAGCGCATGGACAGCGCTTCCATCATTTCGTCCCAGATGAAAGCGCCTTCCGGGAAGCCGTGCAGGAACAGCAGCAGCGGCGCATCGCGATGGCCGGCGGCTCGGCAGGAAAGCGTCGCTCCGTTCGGCAGTGGGGCGTCGAAGGTCTCGATCATGGCGGCAAGGCTCGTCGGGCTGCCGCCATGGATATCACACCCTGCGTTGGATCGGTGCAGAGTGCCCGATCGCCGCGAAGCTGGCGGAGTCCGATTTCTTGCGCATGCGCTAAAGGTTGCCGAGGCAGCGCCGTTATTCATTTCACCAACGGGGACGACTAGCCCGCACACAAGAAGGCAGCGCCTCCGTTCCATCCGCCAGGACCTATACAAGAGGAGACGACCATGGCACAGGTAATCAACACCAACACGATGTCACTCAACGCTCAGCGCAACCTGAGCACCAGCGGCGCCTCGCTGGCCACCACCATCCAGCGCCTGTCCTCGGGCCTGCGCATCAACAGCGCCAAGGACGACGCCGCAGGGCTCGCGATTTCCGAGCGCTTCAGCACCCAGATCCGCGGCCTGGACGTGGCCGTGCGCAACGCCAACGACGGCATCTCCCTGGCCCAGGTGGCCGAGGGCTCGCTGTCGGAGATCGGCAACAACCTGCAGCGCATCCGCGAGCTGTCGGTGCAGGCGTCCAATGCCACCAATTCCGCGTCCGACCGCCTGGCGCTCAATGCCGAAGTCAAGCAGCTGACCTCGGAGATCGACCGGGTCGCCAAGCAGGCCGACTTCAACGGCACCAAGCTGCTGGACGGTTCGTTCTCCAGCCAGCTGTTCCAGGTCGGCGCCAACGCCGGACAGGCCATCGCCATCGACCGTGTGGTCAACGCCAAGGCCGATGCGCTGGGCAACGAGCGCTTCGCGGCCAACGTCACCGGTACGGCGATCGCCAATGCGGCGGCCGACGGCACGATCAGCGGCCTGACCCTCAACGGCGTCGCCATCGCCGGCGTGGCCTACACCAACGGCACCAGCGGTGCCGACATCGCCAAGGCCCTGGCCGGCGCGATCAACAACAAGCTCGGCGAGTCCGGCGTGTACGCGGCGGTCAACGCGAACCAGGTGACCCTGGTGTCGGTGCAGAGCAGCACCGACCTGGTGGTCGGC
>DATHAV010000425.1:0-7448 GCA_035296505.1 Pseudoxanthomonas sp. | reverse complement strand
CCCTGGCGGACGAAGAAATGTTGCTTTGCACGAACCTGGTGGGCAGCCCGTGGTCGCCGAAGCGCTCCGCGTTCCAGGTTTCGAAAAAGTACCCCCGCTCGTCGCCGAATACCGCCGGCTCCAGGATCTTGCACTCCGGCAAGCGGCTGTCGATGACCTTCATCGCACCACTCCGCGCGTGATCAGCGACAGCAGGTATTGCCCGTAGCCGTTCTTGGACAGAGGCGCCGCCAGCCGCTGCAGCTGCTCGGCGTCGATCCAGCCGTTGCCGAAGGCGATCTCCTCCGGACAGCACACGCGCAGCCCCTGGCGCGCCTCGATGGTCTCGATGAAGTTCGAGGCTTCAAGCAGCGACTGGTGGGTGCCGGTGTCGAGCCAGGCGAATCCGCGGCCCAGGGGCTCCAGGTGCAGGGATCCATCCTCGAGGTAGCAGCGGTTGAGATCGGTGATCTCCAGCTCGCCGCGCGCCGACGGCTTCAGGCTGGCCGCGTAGTCGCTGGCGCGGCCGTCGTAGAAGTACAGCCCGGTCACCGCATGGTTGGATCGCGGCGACACCGGCTTTTCCTCGATCCCGACCACCCGCCCGCCCTCGTCGAACTCCGCCACGCCATAGCGCTGCGGATCGCTGACCCAGTATCCGAAGACGGTGGCGCCGTGGGTCCGGGTATCGGCGCGCACGAGTGTGTCGGTGAATCCGTGTCCGTGGAAAATGTTGTCGCCCAGCACCAGACAGCTGGGCTGCCCGGCCACGAAGCCCTTGCCGATGAGATAGGCCTGCGCCAGTCCGTCCGGGCTTGGCTGCACGGCGTATTCGATGCGCATGCCCCACTGCGAACCGTCGCCGAGCAGCTGCCTGAACAGAGCCTGCTCGTGCGGCGTATTGATCACCAGCACTTCGCGGATGCCCGCCAGCATCAGCACGCTGAGCGGGTAATAGATCATCGGCTTGTCGTAGACCGGCAGCAGCTGCTTGCTGACGGCCTGGGTCAGCGGGTACAGGCGCGTGCCCGAACCGCCGGCGAGGATGATGCCCTTGCGCTGAATCATCTGAGGCGTCCTTGTTAAGCTGCTTTTTTAAGCGGCGTTGCCGATGCGTTCGAGGCGATAGCTGCCGTCGAGCACGCGCTGCACCCAGTCCTGGTGGGCCAGGTACCAGTCCACGGTCGCGGCGATGCCCTGCTCGAAGCTGTGCTCGGGCTTCCATCCCAGCTCGTTCTGGAGTTTCGAGGCGTCGATGGCGTAGCGGCGGTCGTGGCCGGGGCGATCCTTGACGAAGGTGATCTGCCCGGCGCGCGGCTTTCCGTCCTCGCGCGGACGCCGCTGGTCCAGCAGCCGGCAGATGGTTTCCACCACTTCGATATTCTGCCTCTCCGCATCGCCGCCGACGTTGTAGGTTTCGCCCACGCGGCCCTTCTCCAGCACCCTGCGGATGGCCGCGCAGTGGTCGGTCACGAACAGCCAGTCGCGCACGTTCTTGCCGTCGCCGTACACCGGCAGCGGCTCGCCCGCCAGCGCCTTGGCGATCACCAGCGGAATGAGCTTTTCGGGGAAGTGGTAGGGGCCGTAGTTGTTGGAGCAGTTGGTGGTCAGCACCGGCAGTCCGTAGGTATGGTGGAAGGCGCGAACCAGGTGATCGGAGGCCGCCTTGGACGCCGAGTACGGGGAATTCGGCGTATACGGCGTGGTCTCGGTGAACTTGCCGGTGTCGCCCAGCGAGCCGTAGACCTCGTCGGTGGAAACGTGGAGAAACCGGAAGGCCGACCGCCGCTCCTCGGGCAGTCCGCGCCAGTGGTCGCGCGTGGCCTCGAGCAGTGCGAGTGTCCCCACGACATTGGTCTGGATGAACTCACCGGGACCGTCGATCGAGCGGTCGACGTGGCTTTCGGCGGCGAAGTTCACCACCGCATCGGGCTGGTGCTCGGCCAGAAGCGAGGCCACCAACGCTCCATCGCCGATGTTGCCATGCACGAACACGTGGTCCGGGTTGCCCTCCAGCGACGCCAGCGTATGCAGGTTGCCGGCGTAGGTCAGGGCGTCGAGGTTGATGACCCGGATGCCGCGGGCTACGGCTTCGAGCACGAAGTTGCCGCCAATGAAGCCGGCACCGCCGGTAACTAGCCAAGTCGGCACATTAAACTCCTAAGTATCGGAAGAAACCTTGCTGCAGCCGGCTCAGAACGGAATATCGTCGTCCGCGAAGTCGTCCATCGGCGCCTGCTGCGCGGCCGGCGGCTGGCGGCGCGGAGCGGAGTCCTGACGCGGCGAGCTGCGCTGCGGGCGATCGCCGCCGCCGCCACCGCCGCCTTCGCCACGGCCGCCCAGCATCTGCATCTCGTCGCCGATGATGTCGGTGGAATACTTCTCCACCCCGTCCTGGCCGGTGTACTTGTCGTAGCGGATGCTGCCCTCGACGTAGACCGAGCTGCCCTTGCGCAGGTATTCGCCGGCGATCTCGCCCAGCTTCCCGAAGAACACCACGCGATGCCACTCGGTGCGTTCCTGCTGGTTGCCGTCCTTGTCCTTGCGCACGCTGGTGGTGGCCAGGCTGATCCGGGTGATCGCCATGCCGCCTTGCGTGTACTTGGTGTCGGGGTCGTTGCCCAGGTTGCCGACCAGGATGACCTTGTTGATGCCACGTGCCATATCGTTTCGTCCGGTGATTCCCGCCGATCGCGGGCTCAGGCAGTGAAGTATACCTGCCGCCACCTCGGCCATCGGCGCTCGCCCGGCCTGAGTGTAAGGATTGTCCGCTGCCGCAGCCCTATAATTCCCGTCCGTTTCCCAGTTCCCGAACATGTCAGCCGTCCAATCCCCCCGGCCCGTCCTGGCGATGAGCGACATCCAGCGCCTGGCATCGCCCGACATGGCCGCCATCGATGCGCTGATCCGCGCCCGGCTTTCCTCGGAGGTGGTCCTGATCAACCAGATCGCCGACCATATCGTCTCGGCCGGCGGCAAGCGCCTGCGGCCGATGCTGGTGGCGCTGGCCGGGCGCGCCTGCGGCGCGGTGACCGCCGAGCACCACCAGCTGGCGGCGATCATCGAGTTCATCCACACCTCGACCCTGCTGCACGACGACGTCGTGGACGAATCGGATCTGCGCCGCGGCCGCAGCACCGCCAATGCGCTGTGGGGCAACGCGCCGAGCGTGCTGGTCGGCGATTTCCTGTATTCGCGCAGTTTCCAGCTGATGGTCGAACTGGACCGCATGCCGGTCATGCGCATCCTCGCCGACACCACCAACCGCATCGCCGAAGGCGAAGTGCTGCAGCTGCTGCACGTCCACAATCCCGACACCGACGAAGCGGCCTACCTGCAGGTGATCGAGCGCAAGACGGCGGTGCTGTTCGCCGCCGGCACCCGCCTCGGCGCGCTCGCTTCGGGCGCGGACGAAGCCATGCAGCAGCGCCTGTACGACTTCGGAATGAACCTGGGCTACGCGTTCCAGATCGCCGACGACGTGCTGGACTACACCGCCGATGCGGCCGGGCTGGGCAAGAACCTGGGCGACGATCTGGCCGAAGGCAAGGCCACGCTGCCGCTGATCCACGCCATCCGGAACTCGGATGCAGCCACGCGGGCGCGCCTGCGGGAGATCGTCGAACACGGCGAGCATGAGCCCATGCCGGAAGTGCTGGCGGCGATCCGCGCCAGCGGCGGGCTCGAGTACAGCCAGCGTCTCGCCGTGCGCTACGCAGAGGCGGCCGAGGCAGCGCTGGATGGACTGGGCGATAGCGGAGCGGTGGCCGCCTTGCGCGGACTGGCGCGCTACGCGGTGCAGCGCACCTACTGAGCACCGCATCGCATGGGACAAGCCGTGCACGCCTTCGGCGGTGCGGTACGGGTGCCGAAACCGCCCCTAGCCCAAGACCTCGCGTTCTTACCCTGGAGCCAGCGCCGCATAGGCCCCAAAGCGCCCGGCAGTGCGGCGCGGACCCTTGCGAGATGCGAGCGGCGACGCGCGACCAGCGTCTTTTCCGCCGCCGCTCGCCCGCGACGCTGATGGGCGGCAGATCATGACAGCGCGCCGCCACTCGCATCGGCATCGGCAGGATCGGCATTGCTGTCGCCATCGGATGCCGGGAGACATCGGTCCGGCGCCTCATCACTCCGCGCGGCACATGCTGCGCCACGAGCCGCCGAAGCCAGTGCCGACCCCTGGGTTAAGCCACGCCTTGAAGCGGCGTCGGCTCGGACGAATGTTAAGCGTCAACGATGATCTCGAAACGGCGATCCTCCAATGCGGGGTCGATCCCTTTTCGCTCTCCGGGCAACTTCTACGAGAACGACAAGACGTTGCCGTGCAACTCTATCGAACCAGCCGGAAAAGCGACGAGCCAAGGATTGTGGCCGCAATGAATGATGCGACTGTACGGCTCAATGCTTGAGGTGCAAGCGGCGCGCTTTCGCCACTTCTTACAGTCGATGCGTTCGCGGACGGAAAGATGGCGATCTACACGGAGTTGCTCGACGTGTGCCGCCACGTCATCAACTGATCGGCGAGACGGAAGAATCGTTACAAGGGCTTCGGCGCATCAGTTCCTTGCTCAAGGACTATCCAGCCAGGGCCATGTTCGTATGACGCCTAAGATGGCTGCGCTGCATATCCACGATGGGGCAACGCAACCGCAATTAGCCAACGACGCCTCAGATTACGCCGAGCCCCTGGATGGAACCGGCCGACTGCGGATCGAACCCCGCCACCTGCGCGAAATGCCGCCCGCGCTCCTGGTAGTCGCGGTACTGGCCGAAGCTGGGGGCGCCGGGCGACAGCAGCAGCACGCCCTCGCCGTCCAGCAGCGAGCGCGCCTGTGCGACGGCTTCGCCCAGATCGGCGGCGGCGGCGAGCCGCAGTCGGCCGGCATCCGCCAGGGGCCGCAGCAGCGCGTGGATGCGCGGACCGTTGGCACCGGTGGTGACGACCGCCGCCGGTGCGCGTCCGGCCATGCGCGCGGCGAAGTCGCTCCAGTCCAGGCCACGGTCGTGGCCGCCGAGCACGATGGCGACGCGCTGGGTTTCGAAGCAATCCAGCGCCGCCAGGCTGGCGTGCGGCGTGGTGCTGATGGAATCGTTGACGTAGACGATGCCGTCGCGCGTGCCCAGGGTCTGCAGCCGGTTGGGCAAGGGCTGGAACGATTGGGCGAACTGCGCCAGGGCGCATGCATCCAGCCCGGCCGCTTCGATCGCGGTCAGCGCCGCGCACAGATTGCCGCGGTTGTGGCGACCCGGCAGCGGCACGTTCGAGGTGTCCGACACACGTTCGCCGCCGCGATACAGCGTATCCCCGCGCAGATGCCAGCCGTCCTCGCGGTTGAACCAGCGCACCTCGCTGTCCGGCAGCGACAGGGCCGCCAGACGAGGATCGGCGGCATTGAGCACGGCGATCCGCGGACGCGCGCGGGTCACCAGCGCCAGCTTGTCCGCGAAGTAGCGCTGTTGGCTCCCGTGCCAGTCGAGGTGCTCGGGGAACAGGTTGAGCACCACCGCCACGTCCGGGCGGCCTTCGCTCGCGGCAGCGACGTCCAGGGTCTGGTAACTGGACAGTTCGACGGCCCAGAACGCAGGCGGTACGCCGCCGTCGTCCACTTCCAGCAGCGGCAGGCCGATGTTGCCGGCCAAGGCGGTGCGGTGTCCTCCCGCGCGCAGCAGATGGGCGATCAGCGCCGTGGTGGTGCTCTTGCCCTTGGTGCCGGTGACGCAAAGCGCGCGTGCGCCCGGATTCTCGTCGAACCACAGCGTACTGCCGCCGATGAAGCGCGTGCCTGCATCGGACGCAGAGCGGCCCGCCTCGCCGTAAGGACTGATGCCCGGCGACTTGATCACGATCTCGAACGCCGCCACGCGCGCGCCGTCCACCTCGGTCCGCACGTCCAGCCGTGGGTCGGCCAGCGCCGCGGCCTGGATGGACTCGTCCATGCCGCAGAACAGGGTCAGCGGCAGCGCCGGCAGCTGCGCGCGTACGGCGCGGTAGGCGGCCCGGCCCTCGCGACCCCAGCCCCACAGCGCGACCCGCCGGCCCTCAAGCTGCGAGATGCGCATTCAATCGTTCCCACAAGCACGGCGGCACGCGGTGTTCGCCGGTGGGCGCCAGCAGCGGCTCGATCGAGAGTCCCGATGCGTCCAGCTGCGGCTGGATCTCGCGCGCGAACCGCGCCACCAGCGCGTCTTCCCGCCATTCGGGGCGGGCGGCCAGCGCGGCCATCGCCGCACGCGACTCCTGCCCCTCGCCCACGCACTCGAACGGCTTGTGGTCGCGGAACTCCAGCAGCGCGTCGAAACCCGGCGCCTGCGACCCATCGTCCAGCAGGTTGCGTCCGAACATCCCCACCAGCCGCGGCTTGGGCATGAACGGGGCCAGCGCCAGGAACACGAAATGGCACTTGGGGCAAACCCCGCACCAGCGGTTCACCGGGCGCTCGCCCAGGATGTGGAAGTTGCGGTTGCAGCTGGAAAAATACCCGTCGTAACGATCGCTGCGCGCGAACTGCCGCGCCACCGCCAGCTCGCTGAGCGGCCGCAGCAGCGAGTAGTAGTCCAGATCGCCGGCCACGTGCCGCCGCACGTGTTCGCCGAACGCCCGTTCGAACGCCCAGCCCTTGGACCACTGGTGGTTCACCTCGCCGGTGCCCTCGATCAGGCTGCCGTAGCTGGCCGAGCGCTCGTTGGAAAACACCACCTGGTCCGCGCCGTGCAGCAGCGCGGCCAGCACCAGGATCGCCGAGTTCACCGCGGTCACCGGGATATGGCCGTTGTACGCGCCGAGGCGGTTGAGTTCGAACAGGCCCGGCGCCAGCGCCCGGCCGATGTTGAGGGTCGGCAGTCCGGTGCGTTCGGCGCAGGCCCGGATCAACTGGGAGCCGCCGATCCAGGTGACGGTCTGTTCCACGCCCGCGCGGCGCAGGGCCTCGATCGACACCAGCGAATCCTTGCCGCCGCCGATGGCCACCAGCGCGTGCCGGCGCAGGCCGGCACCGGCGGCAGTGGACGCCTCCGCCCCGGCCGGAAACACCACGCGCTCGCGCAGGTCCAGCTTGTTGCGGTAGGCGAACTCGCCCAACCCGTTGACGTAGATCGACCGCAGCAGCGCCGCCGTCTCGGCATCGATCGCATACGAATCGATGCGGATCGCCGGCGGCACGGCGGCTTTGTAATAGCTGACGCCGGCGACGAGATGCAGCAGGCGCAGTGCGCGTTCGACCGCTTCGGCCCGCGCGGCGTCGAGGGCGAACGGCGCGCCCGGAAAGCTGACGGTTTCCACCAGCTCCGGACCCTGGTCGAACGCGTAGGCCAGCTGTGCCACACCGCTTTGGAAGTCGAATCCGCAGCGCACGAAGCGGAACGCGGCCACCTCATCGCGGCGGAAGCTCGGATCAGACATCCAGGACCTCTTCTTTCGGCAGCGCGCGCAGGTTGTAGGCGCTGGCCATGGCGAAACCGTAGGCGCCGGC
>DATHAV010000424.1:0-1886 GCA_035296505.1 Pseudoxanthomonas sp. | reverse complement strand
CCTGTACACGCGCTACGACTTCAAGCGCGTGCTGCAGACCGGCGGCGTCGACATCATCCAGCCCGATCCTTCGCACTCCGGCGGCATCACCGAGACGCGCAAGATCGCCGCCATGGCCGAGGCCTACGACGTCGCGCTCGCGCTGCACTGCCCGCTGGGCCCGATCGCGCTGGCGGCCAACCTGCAGCTGGACGCGGTCTGCTACAACGCCTTCATCCAGGAGCAGAGCCTGGGCATCCACTACAACGCCGACAACGACCTGCTGGACTACCTCGGCGACCGCAGCGTGTTCGATTACCGGAACGGCAGCGTGGCGATGCCCGCCGGTCCGGGGCTGGGGATCGAGATCGACATGGATTACGTGACCGAACGCGCCGCCCAGGGCCACCGCTGGCGCAATCCCATATGGCGGCACGCCGACGGGAGCGTGGCCGAATGGTGAGCGCGGCCATGGGCGAAACCTTTTACCCCAGCCTGCACGGGCGCGCGGTGCTGGTCACCGGCGGCGCCACCGGCATCGGCGCCAGCTTCGTCGAGCATTTCGCAGCGCAGGGCGCGCGCGTGGCCTTCGTCGATCTCGATGCCGCCGCGGGCCAGGCGCTGGTCGAGCGCCTGCGGGAATCGGCAAACGCATCGGCGCACGCGCCGGTGTTCCAGCGCTGTGACGTCACCAACGTGGACGCGCTGCAGCACGCCATCGCAAGCCTGCGCGAAGCCACCGGCCGGTTCTCGGTGCTGGTCAACAACGCCGCCAACGACGCGCGCCATGCCTTCGGCAGCACCACCGCGGCGCAGTTCGACGCCAGCATTGCGGTCAACCTGCGCCACCAGTACTTCGCCACCCAAGCGGTGGTCGACGACATGCGCGCGCTCGGCGGCGGCTCGGTGGTATGCCTGGGTTCGACCGGCTGGATGATCAAGAACGCCGGCTACCCGATGTACGCGATGGCCAAATCGGCGGTGCACGGGCTGGTCAACGGCTTGGCGCGCGAGCTCGGGCGCGACCGCATCCGCATCAACGCGCTGGTGCCGGGCTGGGTGATCACCGAGAAGCAGCGCCGGCTGTGGCTGGACGAGGAGGGCGAAGCCGCGATCGCGCGATCGCAGTGCCTGCCCGGGCACCTGCTGCCGGAAGACCTAGTGCGCATGGCGCTGTTCCTGGCCGCCGACGACAGCCGCATGTGCACCGGCCAGAGCTTCATCGTGGACGGCGGCTGGGTGTGAGCCTGCGCGCCGGGATCGCGATCCAGGCGGGCAACTCGCTGGGCGAGGGCGTGCTCTGGTGCGAGCGCCGGCAGGTGGTCTACTGGACCGACATCGACCGCGCGCAGCTATGGGAATTTTCGCCCGCCGACGGCGCCACGCGCACGCATGCGATGCCCGAGCGGCTGGCGTCGTTGGCGCTGTGCGAGGCCGACGACTGGCTGTTGCTGGCCCTGGCCTCGCGGCTGGCGTTCTACCACCTGCCCAGCGGCGAGCTGCGCCCGCTGCACGAGATCGAGCCGGGCAACGGCACGCGCGCCAACGACGGCGCCTGCGACCGCCAGGGGCGCTTCGTATTTGGCACGCTGCACGAGCCGCTCGAAGGCGGCAAACGGCCGGTCGGGGGCTTCCATCGCTTGAACGCGGATCTGTCGCTGGAGCGCCTGCCGCTGCCGGGCGTCGCCATCGCCAACAGCGTCGCCTTCAGTCCCGACGGCGCGACCATGTACTTCTGCGACTCGCCCGCGCGCCGCATCCAGTGCTGCGCGTACGGCGACAGGCCTGCCGGCGTACGCGACTTCGTCGATCTGTCCGGCATCGCCGGAGAACCGGACGGCTCGACCGTGGATGCCGAAGGCGCGCTCTGGAACGCGCAGTGGGGCATGGGCCGGGTGGTGCGCTAC
>DATHAV010000423.1:0-5583 GCA_035296505.1 Pseudoxanthomonas sp. | reverse complement strand
GGCGCTTGCGCAGGCACGTCGCATGCCCCGTCCGCGCTCCCCGGCTTCGAAACTGCCGTCAGTGCTCGTGCGCTGCGGTTGCCGTAGCCGGGCCCGCCTCGAGTCGGTCGAGGAAATCGACCGCGCGCCGCAGGTGCGGGATGACGATGGAACCGCCTACGACCAGACCGACAGAAAATGTCTCGAAAAACTCCTCGCGCGTCACGCCGGCGTCCTTGCACTGGGCCACGTGGTAGCTGATGCAGTCGTCGCAGCGCAGCACCAACGAAGCCACGAGTCCCAGCAGCTCCTTGGTTTTCACCTCCAGCGAGCCAGCCTGGTAAGTCTGGGTATCGAGGGCGAAGAAGCGCCGGACCACCTGATTGGGTTGGGCCAGGATGCGCTCGTTCATGCGCTGCCGGAAGGCCGTGAACTCCGCCAGGCGGTCGCCGCCCCCGTCTTCCGCGCCGCTCATGCGCCTTCGCCGTTGGCCTGCGCGGCCAGCAGTGGTTCCAGTTTGCCCTCGCGGTGCAGGGCCATCATGTCGTCGTAGCCGCCGACATGAGTGTGGCCGATGAAGATCTGCGGCACACTGGTGCGACGGGTGGCGGCCAGCATCTTCTCGCGGGCGGCCGGGTCGGTGTCGATCCTGACTTCCGTCCAGCTCTGGCCCTTGCTCTTGAGGAAATTCTTGGCCGCCACGCAATACGGGCAGATGGCGGTGGTGTACAGGATGATCGGGGCTCGGGCGGCAGGTGCAGTGGTGGTCACGGGAATTCTCGGCTTCGATTGCGGTCTTGAAAGACTATGGTGGCATGAGCCCGCCCCACCCGCCGTCGCGATGGAGCGCTGCGGATTAACCACGGGTTCACCGGCGCAGGGGTATCCCCGGTCATCCTGCTGGCGTCGCCGGTTTCGTCATGGAGTCCTCAGCTTGCGCCCCAGCCTGCTCTTTCTCGCATTCACTCTGGCGATCGCCGCGCCGCCGGCGCCGGCCCAGGACGCGCGCCTCCCCGATATCGGATCCTCCGCCGGCGAGCTGTTGACCCCCGCACGCCAAGCCGAATACGGCGGCATGGTGCTGCGGGAACTGCGCAACTACGGCTACCTGCTCGAGGATCCGCTGCTGGACGAATGGCTGCAGAGCATCGGCAGCCGGCTTGGCGCCGACAGCGACCGCCAGCGGCAGCTCTACACCTTCTTCCTGCTCAAGGACCGGCAGATCAACGCGTTCGCCGCCCTGGGCGGATATATCGGCATGAATGCGGGCCTGATCCTGACCGCCGAACGCGAGGACGAGGTCGCGGCGGTGCTTTCGCACGAGATCGCGCACGTCACCCAGCAGCATGTGCTGCGCAGCGTGGAGCGGGCGCAGCGCGATCAGATCCCGATCCTGCTGGGCATGCTGGGGGCGATCGTGCTGGCGCAGGCGGCCGGCGGCACCTCCAGCGGCGATGCCTCGCAGGCCGCCATCGCGAGCGGGCTCGGCCTGATGCAGCAGCGCCAGATCGACTACACCCGGTCCAACGAGTCCGAAGCCGACCGCGTCGGCATCCAGACTCTGGCCCGCACCGGCTACGACGTCGACGCGATGGCGGGATTCTTCGAACGCATGGCCCAGGTCACGCGCGGCAACCGCGGCGATGCCTTCTACAGCACTCCTGATTACCTGCGCACCCACCCGGTCAACGCTACCCGGATCAGCGAGGCACGGCAGCGCGCCGAGCAGATCGCGCGCGAAAACAGCATCCCCGCCACCAGTTCGACGCCGACCGGCAGCCTCACCCAGCGCGTGCCGCGGGATACCGACTATTCATCGGGCGGCGGAAGCGGCAATCCGATGCTGCCAGGCTTCCTGCAGCTCCCGCAGGTGCGGCTGAGCAAGGGCGGCAGCGGAGAATTCGACTGGGCGCGGGAGCGACTGCGCGTGCTCAGCGCCGACAACGCCACCGCTGCGCTGCGCGAGTACGGGCGGCTGGCCGACAGCGGCGCGCACGCCCTGAGCGATGCACAGAGGTACGGGCGCGCTCTGGCGCGGTTGTACAGCAACGATGCGGCCGGCGCCTTGGCCGACCTCCAGCCACTGCTGGACCGGCATCCGGGCAACCGGTGGGTGGCGCTGGCGACCGCCCAGGCAGAAGCCCGCAGTGGCCGGGTGGCCGCGGCCAACCAGCGTTTCGCCGCCCTGCTTCAGCAGTCGCCGCACAACCGCGCAGTGGCCTTGGCGTTCGCCGGGGCTCTCAACGAACAAGGCGACGCCGCAGCCGGGCGGCGCGCGCAGGCGGTGCTGCGGCCGCTGGTGGGCAGTTCCGGAGACGATCCGGTGTTCCAGCAGAGCCTCGCCCGAGCCCATGAGCTGGCGGGGGACACGGTCCGAGCCGGCGAGGCGTATGCCGAGGCTGCCTACCTGAATGGCCGCGCCGAGCAAGCGCTGATCCAGCTGCAGAACCTGAAGCGTCGCGAGGATTTGGATTATTACGCGCGCGCGCGCATCGATTCGCGTATCGCGGTCCTGACACCGCAGGTGCTGGAACTACGGCGCCAGGGCATTCGCGATCCGGACGTCCAACGCCGCTGACCCCTGCACCTGAAACCTCGCTGTCATCTACTGGCAAGGAGCATATGTGCAATGGGCCACACCGGCAGCGCGCTGTCACCTATCCGTCACAAAAGCGTCGTCTACTTGCATGCCATGGCCAACAGCGCCACGGTAACCGCGCCTGGGAGCAGCATGCAAAAGCATATTCTGATCGTCGATGACGAGCCCGCGATCCGCGATATGGTCGCCTTCGCGCTGCGCAAGGGCGAGTTCGAACCGGTGCACGCCGGCGACGCCCGCGAGGCACAGAACGCGATCGCCGACCGGGTGCCCGACCTGATCCTGCTCGACTGGATGCTGCCCGGCACCAGCGGCCTGGAGCTGGCCCGCCGCTGGCGCAAGGACGCCCTGACCCGCGACGTGCCGATCATCATGCTGACCGCGCGCGGCGAGGAGAACGACCGCGTCGGTGGGCTCGAGGCCGGGGTCGACGATTACGTGGTGAAGCCGTTTTCGGCGCGCGAGCTGCTGGCGCGTATCCGCGCGGTGATGCGCCGCTCGCGCGAGGACGACGAGGACGGCAGCATCGCGGTCGGTCCGCTGCGCATCGACGGCGCCGCGCACCGGGTGTTCGCCGGCGACGTCGCGGTGCCGATCGGTCCGACCGAATACCGCCTGCTGCACTTCTTCATGACCCACCCCGAGCGCGTATACAGTCGCACCCAGCTGCTGGACCACGTCTGGGGCGGCAGCGTGTATGTGGAGGAGCGCACGGTCGACGTGCACATCCGCCGCCTGCGCAAGACCCTGGAGCCGCACGCGGTGGAAAACATGGTGCAGACGGTGCGCGGCTCGGGCTACCGTTTTTCGGCATCGGTGTGAATGCGGGCCGCTGGTGCCGGCGGCTAGTTACCGGAACAGGGGGGCTGCCAAGCCTAGCCGTCAGCCTCGAACCGCCCGCCGGCACCGGCTCGCTCTCTGACACAATCGCCCGATGCCCCAGTACATCCGTTCCGCCTGGCTCAAGACCCTGGGCCAGCTGTTCTCCATCCTGGGCTTCGCCGCGCTGCTGGGCCTGCTGGTGGGACAGGTGTGGCCGGTGCTCGCGGTCACCGCGCTGGGCGTGGTCGCCTGGCACTACTGGCGCCTGCGCAAGGTCCTGCTGCGCCTGACCGCGCGTCAACGCCTGGACAGTGCCAGCGGCAACGGCGTGTGGAACGAACTGGACCGGCTTCTGTACCGCAGCCAGGCCGAGATGCGCGCCCGCAAGCGCCGCCTGCTGGAGATGCTGCGGGCCTACCGCGCCGCCGCCGCCGCGCTGCCCGACGCGGTGGTGGTGGTCGAGCGTAACAGCCAGCGCGTGCAGTGGTTCAACAAGGCCGCCACCTCGCTGCTCGGGCTGCACTACCCCGCCGACATCGGCAGCGCCGTCGGCGAACGCCTGCAGCCGCTGTCGCTGGCGCACTGGCTGGCCGCCGGCCGCAATGCGGAGCCTATGCTCGACGCCGCGTCCCCCGCCGATCCCAACCTGCGCCTCAACCTGCGGCTGATTCCCTATTCGGACGATTACTGGCTGCTGGTCGCGCGCGACGTCAGCAAGATGCTGCGCCTTGAGCAGATGCGTCGCGATTTCGTCGCCAACGTCTCGCACGAGCTGCGCACGCCGCTGACCGTGGTCCATGGCTACCTAGACATGCTGGACCCGGCCGAACTTCCGGAATGGGCGCCGATCCTGGCCGAGATGCGGAAGCAGTCCCAGCGCATGACCCAGCTGGTGGAGGACCTGCTGACGCTGTCGCGCCTGGAGGCCCAGGACAGCCTGCCGGACGAGAGCGTGGCCATGGCGCCGATGCTGTCCACGCTCAAGCGCGAGGCCGAGGCGCTGAGCCAGCACCGCCATACCATCGTGGTGCAGGACGAGGCCGGCGTGGATCTGTGGGGTTCCAACAAGGAGCTGCACAGCGCATTTTCGAACCTGGTGATCAACGCCGTGCGCTATACACCCGTCGGTGGCACCGTCACCGTGCGCTGGACCCGTGCCGAAGACCGAGGCGCGGTGCTCAGCGTGCGCGACACCGGCTACGGCATCCCGGCCGCACACCTGCCGCGGATCACCGAACGCTTCTACCGGGTGTCGACCAGCCGTTCGCGCGAGAGCGGCGGCACCGGCCTGGGCCTGTCGATCGTCAAGCATGTGCTGAACCTGCACCAGGCGCGGCTGCAGATCGAAAGCGAGGTCGGACAGGGCAGTCTGTTCGCGATCCATTTCAACGCCGGCCGCGTGCATCCCCGCAACGGAGACCTTACCCTTCCTGCAACGCAACGCCAGACCGCCTAGCCGATGAGCGCCCCGCCAGCACTGCCCGACATCACCCCGCCGAACGAGGGCGATCCGCTGCGCGACCCGTCCCTGTACTTCAACCGCGAACTGTCGCAGCTGGACTTCAATTTCCGCGTGCTGGCCCAGGCGCTGGACCCGCAGATACCGCTGCTGGAGCGGCTGCGGTTCCTGTGCATCTCCTGCACCAATCTCGACGAATTCTTCGAGATCCGCGCCGCCACGGCCCGCCACGCCCTCGACTTCGGACTGCCGGCGGCGGCCGACGGCATGAGTCCGGCGGCGATCCTCAGCGCCATCCACGTCCGCGCCGCGGAGCTGGTCGAGGCGCAGTACCGCTGCTGGAACGAGGTACTGCGGCCGTCGCTGAACCAGGCCGGGGTTCGCATCCTGGGACGCGACTCCTGGAACGCGCGCCAGACCCGCTGGCTGCGCGCGTACTTCCGCAACGAGATCATGCCGGTGCTGTCCCCCTTGGGCCTGGACCCCTCGCACCCGTTCCCCAAGATCCTCAACAAGTCGCTCAACATCGTGGTGGTGCTCAAGGGCAAGGACGCGTTCGGGCGCGCCGGCCACCTGGCGGTGGTGCGCGCCCCGCGCTCGCTCACGCGCATCATCCACCTGCCGCAGCGCGTGTCCGGCGGCGAGCACGATTTCGTGCTGCTGTCCTCGGTGCTGTCGGCGTTCGCCGACGAGATGTTCCCCGGCATGGAGGTGAGAGGGGCGT
>DATHAV010000422.1:0-2077 GCA_035296505.1 Pseudoxanthomonas sp. | reverse complement strand
TGTAGCTGCTTCCCAGGGTCACCAGAAGGTTGTCCGTCAGATAGGCCTCCAGGTCCAGCTCGAAGCCCTGGCCCAGGGACCTGTCCGCGTTGAGCAGCGTCGCGGCATTGGTGCCGCCGCCGACGGCGATGATCTGCTGATCGCGGACGTCGTAGCGGAACGCGTTGAAGCCCGCGCGCGCGCGCTTGTCCCAGAAGTCCGCCTTGACCCCGAGCTCGTACGAAACCACTTCCTCCGAATCGGCGGTCGACACGGCGCCGAAGGCCACGCGGCCCTGGATCGACGGGGCGCGGAAGCCCTTGGCCACGCGGCCGTAGAGGTTCACGTCCTCGTTGAGGCGGTACACGCCGCTGACGTCCCAGCTGACGTCGTCGACGTCGGTGCCGACCCGGGTCGCGGACCCGGCCGGCGTGCCGAACGGAACCTGCCGGATCACCTGGGCCGAGAAGTTCTTCTCGTCCTGCGTGTAGCGCAGGCCGCCGCGCAGCTTGAAGGCGTCGGTGACGTCGTACTCGCCCGAGGCGAACACCGCCCACGCCCTGTTGCGTTGCGCCTGCACGGCCAGGCCCGACTGCGGATTGCCGGGCGCCAGGGAGTCGTAGTTGAAGCTGTCGATGGACAGGTCTTCGTCGAAATAGAACAGGCCCGCCTGCCAGTCGAAGCGGCCCCACTCGTTGGACTCGACGCGGAACTCCTGGGTGATCTGGCGGTGGTGCGGCAGGCCGTCGGCGGACTCGGCCGCGAACGGAATGAAGCCGGGGCCGGAGTTGCCCGGACCCAGGAACACCGCGCCGAAGCCGCCGTCGATGTCGCCGCGGTTGAACGACTCGGCGCTCTCGTAGCCGGTGATCGAGTACAGGTTCACCCGGCCCAGCTCCCAGCGCAGGCGCGCGCTGCCGCCCCAGGTGTCGAGTTCGGAGGAGTTGACGCCGTCGATCGCCACCCGGTCGCGGTCGAAACCCGCCATCGGGTCGTTGCTGCGGGGCGCGATGATGTTGGCGCGGAACAGGCGCGCGGCGCCGTTGAGGTGGCGCGCGTGCAGGTTGAACAGGCCCTCGAACGCATCGCCCTCGTACAGGAACTGCACGCGCGCCGCGCTCTCGTCGTAGCCTTCGAGCCCGCGCTCGGGTCCCCGCGCATGGGTGTTGGCGACGCTGTCCTCGCGCCGCTGGAACAGCCCCGACGCGCGCGCCGACCAGCGATCGCTCAAGGCGCCGCCGATGGCGCCCTCGAAGTTCCACATGCCGTCGGTGCCGTGGGCGATCTGCGCGTAGCCTTCGGTTTCCTGCGTGGGCTTGGCCGATTCGAACTTGACCACGCCCGCCGGGGTGTTGCGTCCGAACAGCGTTCCCTGCGGGCCGCGCAATACTTCGATGCGCTCCAGGTCGAACACCGGGAAGCCTTTCAGAAGCGGGTTTTCCTGCACCACTTCGTCGTAGATCAGCGACACCGGCTGCGAGGCGTTGAGGTCGAAGTCGGTGTTGCCCAGGCCGCGGATGTAGAAACGCGGGAAGGCGCGGCCGTAGGAGGACTCGATGTTGAGGCTGGGCACGCGCGCGGACAGGAAGCGCACGTCGTTGCCGCCGGAGCCGAGCACGTCCAGCTCCTCGCTGCTGATGGTGCTGATCGACACCGGCACTTCGCGGACGTTCTCCACGCGGCGCTGGGCGGTCACCTCGATGGCCTCCAGCGTGGTCGCCTGCTGCTGCGGCGCGGCTCCGGCCTCCGGCGCGGGCGTGGCGCTTTGCGCGAGCGCGCCGAACGGCAGCAGGGCGGCGATGGCGAACGCGAGGCGGTGCGGACGCACCCGTGTGGAGCGGCTGGGGGACATGATCGGGGTTCCAGTGGGTGGCGGGACAGGCGACGGCGCGCCCAGCATGCCAATGTTGCAGGACAGCACGGCGGCCGGCAATGGCCGGAAGTCCTAAGCGAAAAGCGCAGCTATGTCCGATGCGGGCCGAGTGCGGGCGGACTGCGAGTTGTGGACGCTGGTTCCGCCATGCCGGGCACCGGCGAGAGCGCGATCGGCTGCGTGTCCGCTCTTCGCATGCGCTCGCCCCATTTTCGCTCAGCCCAG
>DATHAV010000421.1:0-2492 GCA_035296505.1 Pseudoxanthomonas sp. | reverse complement strand
GTGTTGGCGTGGTCCACGACGATGAGCGACGGATCGCGTGCCCGCACCTTGTCCGCGGCGGCGCGCGGAAGCACCGCGTAGGCGGACTCGTGGCGCACGATCACCAGCGCCCCGGCGGCCAGCTGCCGGCGGACCGCGTCGGTGACCAGCACGTTCCGGATCACGCCCGAATCGACGAAGGCGTATGCGATCTCTCCTTCGCGCTTCAGCTGGTGGAGTTCGACGATCTGGCGGATCTGCGCCCGCTGTTCGCGCTGGCGGGCCTGCGCATTGCGCTCGGCCGACAGCGCACGGTCGCGCTCGGCTTTCTCCTGGCGAACCAGATCGGCCTCGGCCTGCTCCGCGCTCGGTGCGGCACCCGCCTTGCCGTGACGCGCCTTGGCCTGCTCGCGCGCCACTTCGGCCAGCTTGGACTTGTTGACCAGGCCGGCCTTGAGCAGCTGTTCCTGCAGGGGATTGCGCATGCGGACACCGCGGTCAAAGTGGACGCCGCATGATAGCGGCGTGCGCCGGCGCATGCGTCGCTGCGTCGGCTGCTCCAAGGCAGGCGCCAGGCACAGGCGCCTATGCCGGCGAATCCACAGTGGCGCGGCGGCACCCGCCGGCGCTATAACTCGCTGCCGCGCGTGCGGCACCCATGCGTGGACCCGCCGCGCGAGCTCGACTCTCTTCCACCTGGAGGTTCATATGATCCGCATCCTGTCGTTTTCCCTGCTCGCCGCGGGCCTGGCTGCGGCCACGCCCGCCTTTGCCCGTGAGCCCGGCTCGCAAGCCCCCTTCGACGAGCAGGCGATGATGGCTGCCTACCAGAAGGCCGGCGCTCCCGGACCCGAGCACGCCCGGCTGGCCAAGATGGCCGGCAGCTACGACCTTGTGGTGCGCAGCTGGCAGGCGCCGGGGGCGCCGCCCACCACCGAGACCGGCACCACAGTGCGGCGCATGAGCCTGGGCGGGCGCGTGATGGTCGAAGAGACCAGTGCGCGGATGATGGGCCAACCCTTCTCCGGCGTAGGCATGCACGGGTACGACAACGTCAGCGGCAAGCATTGGGCCACGTGGAACGACAGCATGTCGACCGGGGTGATGCTGAGCGAGGGCACGTGCGACGCCCAAGGTGCCTGCACCTACACCGGAAGCTGGAACGACCCGATCACCAAGGGCAAGGTCACCGCGCGCATGACCAGCCGCTGGACGGGCGCCGACACCGAAGTGTTCGAGATGCATGGCCCCGGCCCGGACGGCAAGGAAATGAAGATGATGGAAATCACCTACACGCGCAGGGCCGACGCCTCGAACTGAAGCGCGCGGCAGGACGTGCTATCGCCGGCGCATCAGTGCGGCAGTGCGAATTCGATCGCCGCGCGCACCGCCGCGACCTGCGCGGCGTTGCACTGCTCGGGCGTGGCGCGGGGGCTGTCGGGGTAGACCTCGGTGGTGGTCACAAAGGGCGCCTCGGTGATGCCCGCGCACAGGCCGAGCGACTTGACCGGATAGTTGATGACGCCGTGCGCCACCACCGGCGAACCGATGATTTCGCCCCTGGCGTCGGCAGGCGCGATATGGGTGACCTCGGCCACCGCGGCGATGATCGCCTGCTGGAAGGCGGGCTGCGGATTATGGGTATCGCCGACGGTGTAGAAACCGTCGGGGATTTCGCCCGGCTCGAACGCCTTGCCGTCGCGCGCGGCCAACGCCGGGCGGAACTCGGCCTCATCGCTGTCGGTGGTTTCGTGCAGGTCCACGTGCACCCGCACGCGCTCGCGCAGCGGCGCGACCAGCCTCATCAGCGCCGCGGATTCCTGCGCCGGGCTGTCGTGGCGGAACGAGCGGTTGGGGTCGATCGCGTCCGCGTTCCAGCGCTGGATCCGCTCGTAGGCCCACGGGCTGACGCAGGGCGCGACCAGCAGGTTGACCCGGCCCGCGTAACGCACTGCCTCCCGTTCGACGAACAGGAGCGCGCCGTGGACCCCGCTGGTCTCGTAGCCGTGCACGCCGCCGGTGACCAGCGCCACGGGCAGATCCTCGCGCCAGTCGCGGCTGCGGATCGCAAGCAGCGGGTAACGGTCGCCGTCGTAGTCCAGCGACCCGTACTGCGTGACCTCGTAGGCCTTGGCCAGCCGCTCGACCGCATCGACGACCTCGGCGCGGTAGCTGCGCTTGCGCCCTTGCCGCGAGCGCCACTGCGCCACCTCCTCCGCGCCCCAGGGGCGTCCGGGCGTGCCGATGGGGTAGAAGGCCGATGAAATCATTCGAATGCTCCGTTGCGTCTGTCGGACCGGGACTTTAGCGCGCCATGCAAGGGCATGCGGAGCCGGCGCAAGTCCGCGGCGCAGGCGCGCCATGGCCGGCACTCGGCATTCCTGCGGCGCATCGCACCCAACGGAGAGGCGGCATGATCATCGCCGCTGCATGCCTTCGAACCGTCTGTAAACGTTTCGGCGCAATCGCGCATCCCATTGCTTGCCACCACTCCCGGGGCGGATTCGGAATCG
>DATHAV010000420.1:0-1566 GCA_035296505.1 Pseudoxanthomonas sp. | reverse complement strand
TGATTCCGCCGGTGTTCGACCTGGTCCAATGGCTGGACGGCCCGCCGGCCGGGCGCTGGAACGGGGTGCTGTTCGCCAACGAGGTCATCGACGCGCTGCCCACGCCGCGCTTCTGCATCCGCCGGGGCGAGGTGCACGAAGAGCACGTCGCGCTCGATGGCGAAGGCCGGTTCGTGCGCAGCGACCGGCCCGCCGACCCGCTGCTGAGCGCGGCGGTGCGGCATGTCGAACGCTATCTGGGGGTGGAACTGGCCGAGGGCTATCGCTCCGAACTGCTGCCGCAGCTGCCGTACTGGATCCAGGCGGTGATGGGCGGCCTGGACAGCGGCGCGATGCTGTTCGTCGACTACGGCTATCCGCGCCGCGAGTACTACCAGCCGCAGCGCGATGAGGGCACCCTGCGCGCGTTCTACCGCCACCGGACCCACAACGACCTGTACCGCTGGCCGGGCCTGCAGGACCTGACCGCGTCGGTGGACTTCACCGCGCTGGCCGAGGCCGGGACGCAGGCGGGGTTCGAGCTTTCCGGCTACAGCACCCAGGCCGCCTTCCTGCTGGGCAACGGACTGCCGCAGCGCCTGGCCGAGGCCGAGGCGCGCGTGGATGAAGCGCGCGCCCTGCGCCTGCGCAACGAGGCCAAGCAGCTCACCCTGCCCAGCGCGATGGGCGAACGTTTCCAGGCGATGGGGTTCGCGCGCGACGTCGAGTTCGGCGCCGCGTTCCTGGGCGGGGACCTGTCGTGGCGGCTGTGATCGCCGAGGCGGCGCTCAAGCCGCTGCGGCGTCCGCGCCTGTGGCTGGGCCTGTGGGCCCTGGCGATCGCGGTGGCG
Organism: Pseudoxanthomonas sp.; assembly: GCA_035296505.1. GTDB lineage: Bacteria > Pseudomonadota > Gammaproteobacteria > Xanthomonadales > Xanthomonadaceae > Pseudoxanthomonas_A. The sequence goes on along the minus strand of DATHAV010000420.1, from coordinate 737 downwards.
ATCGCGGTGTGCCTGATGCCGCCGCCACCGCTGCCGCCGCTGCCGGACAACAGCGACAAGCTGGAGCACCTGCTGGCCTATTTCCTGCTGGCGGCGAGCGCGGTGCAGCTGTTCGCCGCGCGGCGCGCGCTGCTTTGGGCGGCGCTGGGCCTGGTGGCGCTGGGCATCGGCATCGAATTCGCGCAGGGACTGCTGACCGCCACCCGCGCCGCCGATCCGATCGATGCGCTGGCCAACACGGTCGGCGTGACGCTGGGGCTGGGCGTGCGCTGGACGCCGTGGCGCGACCTGCTGCTGCGCTGGGAGCGCCGGCTGTGGCGCTGATGGCCCGATCAGAGGGCGTCCACGCGCCCAGGCACGCATCGACGGCAGCGGTGGCCGGCGAGCGATTCCTTCGGGGCACCCCAAGGTAAACGCCTCTAGCGCGTGCATCTCCATGCCTACGCTGCCGATAGGCGCTTGCCGCATGCACGTGGGCCGCATTCCCGCCCCAGCGCATCGGCGGCCAGCCGCGCGCAAACCGTGGACAATGGCACGCATATCCGTCGCAGAGCCGCACCTTTGAACCCGAACGATTCCGCAGCGTCCATGCGCGAGGCCCAGCGCTTGGCGTGGGCGCGCCAGGCGACCGGCGACCGCGCGCTGCAGCTGGCCAGCGCCTCCAGCGATGCCGGCTTCCGCAGCTATTGGCGCGGCTGCGCCCATCGCGAAAGCTGCATCGTCATGGACTCGCCGCC
>DATHAV010000419.1:0-3383 GCA_035296505.1 Pseudoxanthomonas sp. | reverse complement strand
AAGCCTTAATTTCAGGTGGTGCATCATCCTGGAAAAAATTCTTGTTGTCTCGGTTCCGGTCGTAGCTAATGCCAGTTATCTCAAATTTTAGCGGGCGAGCCTTGGCCAATTTTTGTTGCTCAATATCCTTATGCGCCGTTTCCCAAGTTATAGCGCGCGTCATCAGGTGGTGCCTGTGCTCATCAAGCCGGCCATTGACCGTGTAGAGGGACTTCGGCGGGTACTGCGGATGCAGCTTTCGCTTGTATAAACCACCGATGACAAACCGAAAATGTAAGTTATCGGGTGACGTTTCGTAGCGCCGGCAATTTATGATATCTACCCAATGGCCTTTCGCTTGCGGCAAATGGTTTTTAACGAACAGGACGGCGAACGCCTCTTCCGTACTTGCGTATGCACGATATCTAGCAAGTAGCTTTTCATCCATCGGTCAAGTCGCCTCAAAGCCTGCAGATGTTGTCTAGTACTTTGTACGCCCCCAAATTTGAGGTGCTAATGATGATGCCCTTTGTCTTGAGCCTCCGTCAACATGAAGAATCTTAACTCCCATCAATCAATTGGCCGATATGCACGCTCTGCCATTGACTGGACGATTCGGGAATCGGCCGTTCTTGCGGTGCTATGTCTTATCGACCCGGTAATGCGGTGTTATCCGGGCAGGACCCTCGGCCGGCCCGGCCTGCGTGCCTGCTGGAACAGGTGCGGGCTCAGTGCCGGGTGAAGCATTACAGCCTTAGGACCGAACGGGTGTACGTGGACTGGATCAAGCGCTTCATCTTGGCCAATGGCAAGCGCCACTCGCGGAGTTCGGCGGGCGGAGGCGAGCGTTCCCGACCCGGCTGGCGGCAGGACGGGACGTGGCGGCGAGTACCCACAACCAGGCTCTGTGTGCACTGCTGTTTCTCTATCACAGGGAAACGCAGAACCGTGCCAGGCGCCGTAGCCGCGGACAACGCCTGCCTTGGCCTGCCGCCGGCTGCCGTACTTTCCGGGCGCCGCGGGGCCTATCTAACTTGCCGCGATCACCCCTTCGCCAGCGCCGCGAGCAGTCCCCGCGCCGCGTTGAAGCGGTCCGCCGGCTCGGGCAGCGGCAGCTTGATCTTGAGCTTGTCCGACCCCTCCATCGAGTACAGCTTGGGCTGCTTCTGGATCATCCGGATCACCGACATCGGATCGATATCGGGATCCTTGCCGAACGCGATGCGACCGCCGTTTTCGCCCAAGTCCAGCTTGCGGATGCCCAGCCCGGTGGCGGCGCGCTTGAGTTCGGCGACGGCGAACAGGTGCTTGACCGCGTCCGGCAGCAGGCCGAAGCGGTCTATCATCTCCACCTGCAGGTCGCGCAGCTCGTCGCTGTCGCGCGCGCTGCTGATGCGCTTGTACAGGGTCAGGCGGGTGTGCACGTCGGGCAGGTAGTCGTCGGGAATCAGCGCCGGCACGTGCAGTTCGACGTCGGCGCCGTGCGCGGTGCCGGCGTCCAGGTCCGGCAGCTTGCCCTGCTTGATCGAGCGCACCGCGCGCTCCAGCAGTTCGGTGTAGAGGCTGAAGCCGACCTCGGCCATCTGCCCGCTCTGGTCCTCGCCCAGCAGCTCGCCGGCGCCGCGGATCTCCAGGTCGTGGGTGGCCAGGGTGAAGCCGGCGCCCAGTTCGTCCATCGCCGCGATCGCTTCCAGCCGGCGCTGCGCATCGGTGGTCATCGAGCGCCTGTCCGGCACCACCAGGTACGCGTACGAACGGTGGTGCGAGCGGCCCACGCGCCCGCGCAGCTGGTGCAGCTGGGCCAGGCCGAAGCGGTCGGCGCGGTTGATGACGATGGTGTTGGCGTTGGGGATGTCGATGCCCGATTCGATAATCGTCGTGCACAGCAGCACGTTGAAGCGCTGCTTCTGGAAGGAGAGCATCACCTGCTCGAGTTCGCGCTCGGGCATCTGCCCGTGGGCCACGCCGATGCGCGCCTCGGGCACCAGCGCGGCGAGGTCGCGCTGCATGCGGCCGATGCTCTCGACGTCGTTGTGCAGGAAGTACACCTGGCCGCCGCGGCTGAGCTCGCGCTGGAACGCCTCGCGCAGCAGCGGGCCGTCCCACGGGGTGATGAAGGTCTGCACCGCCAGCCGGTTGGGCGGCGGGGTGGCGATGATCGACAGGTCGCGCAGGCCGGCCATGGCCATGTTGAGGGTGCGCGGGATCGGCGTGGCGGTCAGGGTCAGCAGGTGCACGTTGGCCCGCAGCGCCTTGAGCGCCTCTTTCTGGCGCACGCCGAAACGCTGCTCCTCGTCGACGATCACCAGCCCCAGGTCCTTGAACTTCACGTCCGGCTGCAGCAGGCGGTGGGTGCCGACGATCACGTCCAGGCCGCCCTCGCTGACCTTCTGCAGCTCGGCCTTGATCTCCTTGGGCGTCTTGAAGCGCGACAGCACCTCGACCTTGAGCGGCCAGTCGGCGAAGCGGTCGCGGAAGTTGCGGTAGTGCTGCTCGGCCAGCAGCGTGGTCGGCACCAGCACCGCGACCTGCTTGCCGGCGCTGGCCGCGGCGAAGGCGGCGCGCACCGCGACCTCGGTCTTGCCGAAGCCGACGTCGCCGCAGACCACGCGGTCCATCGGCTGCGAGCTGCCCAGGTCGCGGATCACCGCCTCGATGGCGTGGTGCTGGTCGGGCGTTTCCTCGAACGGGAACCCGGCCGCGAACGGTTCGTACATCGCCCGGTCCAGGTGCAGCGCAAGGCCCGCGCGGGCCTGCCGGCGGGCCTGGATCTCCAGCAGCTCGGCGGCCACGTCGCGCACCTTTTTGGCGGCCTTGCGCTTGGCGCGGGTCCAGGCCTCGCCGCCCAGCGAATGCAGCGGCGCGGTCTCGATCGATGCTCCGGAGTAGCGGCTGATCAGGTGCAGCTGCGCGACCGGCACGTACAGGCGGTCGCCCTTGGCGTATTCGATCTCGAGGAATTCGCCGGGCATGCCGCCTACGTCCATCGCGATCAGCCCGCGGTAGCGGCCGACGCCATGCTCTTCGTGCACGATCGGCGCGGCTTCGGTGAGCTCGCCCAGGTCGCGGATGATCGCCTCGGGCTCGCGGCCGGTGCGCTTGCGGCGGTTGGGCTGGGTGGCGCGCTCGGGGAACAGCTGGCGCTCGGTCAGCACCGCGATCTGCGGCTGGTCCAGCGCGAATCCGTCTTCCATCGGTGCGACCGCGATGGCGAAGCGAGGACCCTGGGCAGTCCCGGCACCGTGCGCGACGAAGGCAGAAAAATCCGTGACCAGTTCAGGCTTCAATGCCGCGGCCTGCAGCATTTCCAACAGGGCTTCGCGGCGGCCGGCGGAATCGGCGGCGATCAGCACGCGGCCCGCGTAGCTGGCGAGGAACGATTTGAGCGCCGCGGCGGGTTCGGC
>DATHAV010000418.1:0-2555 GCA_035296505.1 Pseudoxanthomonas sp. | reverse complement strand
ATCGCGCTTGGCCAGGGTCAGGTTGACGTTCACCGGCACCCGGCCTTCGACCGCGGCGTCGGGATCGGGCTGGATGTCGATGGCGGAGAAGTAGTCCAGCCCGCTCAGCGACTGCCGCAGGCGCTCGAGCTTGCCCTCGTGGTAGTAGCTGCCTTCCTTCCAGTACACCAGCGGCTCGAACAGCTGCGGGCGGAAGTAGTCCTGGTGGAAGATCGTCGGACCCATGTCGTAGCGGATGCCGCTGGCCCAGGCCAGGGCGATGTCGGCGGCCTTTTCCGCCCGCGTCACTTCGACCTTGCGCAAGCTGAAGTCGGCATCGAAGTAGCCGCGCTCCAGCAGCCGGTGCACGATGCGCAGCTTGCTGGCCTCGTACAGGCTGTGGTCGAAGATCGCGCCCGGCTGGGGCGCGAACGCGGCCAGGTCCTCCTTCAGGTAGCGGTCCCGTCCGCCTTCGCCCTGGATCTCGAGCGACGAGTCGCGCACCCGCACCGGCTCGCCCTTGGCCACGGTCACCACCACCGTGATGCGGTCGTCCTCGCCCCCGGCCCGCGGCGCCTCGACCGTGACCTGCGGATCGTAGTAACCGAACGGCTCCAGGGCCTTGCGCGTTTCTGCGGGTACTTGCCCGAGCAGGTATTCGAGCCGCGATTCACCGACCTGCCGGCCGATCTGGTCCTGCAGCGAAAGCCGGACGCCGATGTTCTCGATCAGCAGCGCCTCGTCCTCGTCGTCTTCGTCCAGGCCGCGGATCTCCAGCGCCTCGATGGTGGCGGCGCGCGCGGTCCCGGCGCAGGCGAGCAACAGAACGAAGAAGGCGGCGGAAAAGACGGGGGATAAGCGCATGGCGCGCAGGATACCGACGGTCGGCACAGGGACGGGTGAACGCGGAATGATGGGGAGCCCTCTTCCTACCTGTTTTTCTCCGGCACAAAATCCATAAAAGTCGACGAGGAGCAGCAATGCGATCCTTTGCATCGAGCCGGCGCGGAAACGGTTTTTCCCGTTACGGTGCTGCGTGCCGGCGTCCCGGAGAAGGAGAAAACTCAGCCCGACAGCTGATCGATCGCCGCCACCTCGCCGAAGCGGCCGGCCAGGCGCTTGAGCAGCGCCAGGCGGTTGGCGCGCAGCGCCGCATCGTCCACGTTGACCATGACCGTATCGAAGAACGCGTCGACCTGCGGCCGCAGCCGCGCCAGGCGGGTGAGCACGCCCACGTAGTCGTGGCGGCGCAGCGCGTCGTCGGTATCGCCTATCGCCGCGTCCACCGCCGCGGCCAGCGCGCGTTCGGCCGGGTCGCTCAGCAGGCCGTTGTCGACCGCATCCGGAATCTCCACGTCGGCCTTTCTGAGGATGTTGTTGATGCGCTTGTTGGCCGCGGCCAGGGCTTCGGCCTCGGGCAATGCGGCGAATGCGCCGATGGCGTCGATGCGGGTGTCGAATATGTAGAGCGAGTCCGGCCTGAGTTCGGCCACGGCGTTGAAGTGCGTGGTGGGCACGCCCTGGTCGGCGTAGTAGCCGCGGAGGCGGTCGAGGATGAAGTCGTAGAGCTCGGTCAGCTCCGCGAAATTTAATGAGCGAATATTGAAGTGAACAGTGGGAGCATCGACTCCGGCCTCCCGAGCCTTGCTTCCCACTTCTACTTTTTGTCGAAGAACGACATCCGACATTGAGAACTGAGCTCTCTCGTAGGATCGATAGATCACTTCTTTTAAATCGAAGTCAAACCCACTCTCGATCACCGTCCGCGCCAGTCCCAGCGCATTGCGCCGCAGCGCGAACGGATCTTTGTTGCCTGTCGGCTTGAGCCCCACGGCGAAGCCGCCGGCCAGCGTGTCCAGGCGCTCGGCGATCGCCAGCACCTTGCCCAGTTTCGATGCGGCGATGCCGTCGCCGGCGAAGCGCGGCCGGTAGGCCTCGTCGATCGCCAGCGCGATTTCCTGCGGCTCGCCCGCGGCGAGGGCGTAGTGGCGGCCGGCGATGCCCTGCAGTTCGGGGAACTCGCCGACCATGCGCGACTGCAGATCGTTCTTGGACAGCTCCGCCGCGCGCCGCGCCTGCGCCGGATCGACGCCGATTTCCTGCGCGATCGCCTCGGCGAGCGACGCCACGCGCCGCACCTTCTCGGCGATCGTGCCCAGCTTGGCCTGGTAGGTCACCGAGGCCAGGCCTTCCCCCATCGCGACAAGGCCCTGCTTGAGGTCTTCGTCGAAGAAGAACTTGGCGTCGGAGAAGCGCGGCCGGATCACGCGCTCGTAGCCCTTGCGCACCTCGGCCGCGTCCTGCGATTCGATGTTGGCGATGCCGATGAAATGATCGGTCAGCCGACCGGCCTCGTCCAGCACCGGAAAGAACTTCTGGTTCGCTTCCATGGTCGCGATCAGCGCTTCCTGCGGCACCGCCAGGAATTCCGGTTCGAATCCGCACAGTACCGCCGCCGGCCATTCCACCAGGCAATTGACCTGCGCCAGGTTGTCGTCGGTGATGCGCGCGACGCCGCCGACCTTGGCCGCGGCCTCGCGCACTTGGCGTTCGATCCGCGCGCGGCGTTCCTCGGG
>DATHAV010000417.1:0-4458 GCA_035296505.1 Pseudoxanthomonas sp. | reverse complement strand
TTCGAACGTGCCCACTGCGCCGGACGGATGGGTCATGGTGCCGACGAACGTGTTGCCGCTGTTCAACGGCGGATCGCTGACACTCACACAGTCGCGCATGATTTCACCCACCGGCGTGTAATCGCGGTATACGATCTCGCCGCCATGGGTGAATCCATTGAAATTGATCGACCAGTGGCTTCCGTCTGGCCGGATTACCTGTGTCAGCGTGTCGCGCCTGGAGGGCGTCGAGGCATAGCGGTAAGTCCATGTCCTGGCGCCGTCGCTGACGGTGGAAACGTAGTTACCCGAGTAAGTGAGTGCGATCGAGCGGCCGTCGCTGGCCTGGATCTGCGTTAGCTTTCCGGGTGCGTTCCAGGCATTGGAGTAGGTGAAAACGATGTTGTTTCCGAAACGATCCTCGACGCGCGTGGCATATAGCGTGTTTTTTCTCAGATGCATGTAATACTCAACATCATGATTAAGCCTGACTCCACGTACGATTTCAGGCCTACCGAAGGGTGGCACCCTCTCGCCAAGACTACGCTGCTCTATGGTTTGCGCCATCCAATCGAACCAGTACTTGGTGCCGTCCGGCGTTATCGCCAAGAATCCCTCGCCGGTTCCATTCTTAATGCTGGGCAGGCAGGCCAGGCGAACCTTGCCGTCGCCGGTCACCCAGGGGTAGGACAGGCCATCTTGCAGGGTCACGGCGGCAGTCGCCTGCAGGATGGTCCCCTTGTCCTGCTCCAGCAGGGATAGAGAGACACCAGACCAGAAATCATCATGTTCGAATGGACGCCAGATCGGCGGCCGCGCGAATGTCGAGCAACGCGCCGAGGTAACAGGATGGTTGGCAGTCGGCTGCACCACCCAGTCCGGATTGAACACTGCGCTCAGGCGAGGAAGGTTGAGATCCCAGTCGGCTAGCATACCCGTGGATTGCAGCCAGCGCCGGTCATGAACCGCGTACTGCCGTTCCAAGGCCATCGGCAATGTGCCGTTCCCCGGTATCTCCACATCCCTGGCCACGAACGACAACTCGCCCTTGGACAAGCCGACGCGATCGCCGAACAAATCCTCCCCCAACGGCGCCACCGCCTGGCTTGCCTTGATCCGTTCCCCGTATTTCTCCCAAGGCCTGCTCACTTGGGAAGATGTCTGCGCAAACGAAACGCTACTTGCCGCGCATAGGCCCACTACTGCCAGCTTCAAGCCGTACTTCATCCAAACCCCGCCTCGCGCCATACCCGCCAAACTCCATGGACCCTCCGTAGTCCCGATTTCCCACGGAGCATTTGATGCGTCTTTGTAAGGGAATCATCGTCTCAAAACAAGAAGAGAATCATCATCCCGGGACAAGCCGCCGCGCTGGTGCGCATGAAGTTCCGGAGACGCTCACCAGCCGCTTCGCACGTAGCGCCTTTCGGTCTCTATCTGTGACAAATCGCTGACGGAGAAATGTCAGCGAGCATGGTCTTGTGGCACATGATCGATACTCCCGAAACCGCAGTCGCCTTAGCTAAGGATGCAGGCAACCTCGATGAGCGTACATGCCGTATGTGCATCGTCGGCACGCTTCAGCAGCGCATCAATGCCTTGGATCGCTAGCACCGAATCCAGAAACCGCCGCCGCCAAACATAAGCTTATCTGCGAGCCAGCCCGGCTTTTCACCCTCACCCATGCCCACTCACCGCAGGGGTCCGGCTTTCCAGGTTCTCCAGCTCCTGCGCGACCGCTTCGGGCGAGCGCGTGAACGGCGCCAGCAGCGCGTAGAACGCCGGCACCACGTAGAGCGACAGCAGGGTGGAGAACGTGACCCCGAAGATCACCACGACGCCGATGGCCGCGCGGCTGGACGAACCGGGGCCACCGGCCAGCACCAGCGGCACCGCGCCCATCACCGTGGCGACGGAGGTCATCAGGATCGGGCGCAGGCGCACGCGCGCCGCCTCGGCGACCGCCCGGGCCACGCCGGCGCCCTCGTCGCGCAGCTGGTTGGCGAACTCCACGATCAGGATGCCGTTCTTGGCCGCCAGGCCGATCAGCATGACGATGCCGATCTGGCTGAAGAGGTTGAGCGTGCCGCCGGTCAGCCACAGGCCGATCAGCGCGCCCAGCACCGCCAGCGGCACCGTCAGCATGATCACCAGCGGGTGGATGAAGCTCTCGAACTGCGCCGCCAGCACCAGGTACACGATCAGCAGCGCCAGGGCGAAGGTCAGCACGATGGCGCCGCCGGCCTCCTGGTACTCGCGGGATTCGCCCTTCCAGTCGATCTGGGCATGGTCGGGCAGCTCCTCGGCCACCGCCTGGCGCGTCCACTCCAGGGCCTCGCCCATGCTGTAGCCCGGCGCCAGGCCGGCGCTGATGGTGATCGCGCGCAGGCGGTTGAAGCGGTTGAAGCTGCCCGGTTCGGCGATCTCGCTCAGGGTCACCAGGTTGGAGAGCGGAATCAGCTCGCCGCGGCCGCTGCGCACGTAGGTCTGGGCCAGGTCCTCCGGGTTGGCGCGGTTCTCGCGCCCGGCCTGCAGCATGACGTCGTACTCCTCGCCGTTTTCCACGTAGGTGGTCACCTGGCGCGAGCCCATCATGGTCTCCAGCGTGCGTCCGATCTCCTGCACCGATACGCCCAGGTCGGCGGCGCGGTCGCGGTCGATGTTCACGCGCATCTGCGGCCGCGTTTCCTTGTAGTCCGAATCCGGGTCCTGGATGCCGGGGTTGGACTCCATGCGCTGCAGGATGCGGTCGCGCCACTGCGCCAGTTCGGCGTAGTCCGGCCCGCCCAGCACCAGCTGGTAGCGCTGGCCGCGGCTGCCGACCAGGCCGCCCGGCACGTTCGCGCGCGCCTGCACGCCCGGCAGCTTGGACAGCTCCCCGCGCAGGCGCCGGACCACCTCGTCGGTGCTGACCTCGCGGGTCTGCCAGTCCTGCAGGAACACGATCACGTGGCCGGTATGCATGTCCTCGCTGCCGCCGAAGCCGCGAGGCACGCGCGAGTTGGCGCGCTCGATCGGCTTGCCCTCGCCCACCTGGCCCATCACGATGCCCTCGACCTGCTGCATCTGCCCGACCATGTAGTCGAAGCCGGCGCCCTCGGGCCCGTCGACCATGACGAAGAAGCGGCCGCGGTCCTCGGCCGGCGCCAGTTCGCTGGGCACGCGCAGCCCCAGCAGCACCACCGCGATGCCGCACACGGCCATGGCCGCCAGCATCAGCCCCAGGATGCGCCTGCCGCTGAGCCCGACCAGGCGCTCCACCTGGCGCCCGTAGCCGTCGCTGACGCGGTTGAGGGTGCGGTTGGTCCAGGCGTTCAGGCCGCGCGGCTCGGTGCGGGGCCGCACCAGCTTGGAGGACATCATCGGCGTCAGGGTCAGCGCGACGAAGGCCGAGATGGCGACCGCGGCGGCCAGCGCCACCGACAGCTCGCGGAACAGGCGCCCGGTGTTGCCTTCCATGAAGCCCACCGGCAGGAACACCGCCACCAGCACCGCGGTGGTCGCGATCACCGCGAACGCCACCTGCGCGGTCCCGCGGCGCGCCGCCACCAGCGGGGGTTCGCCCAGGTCGGCGCGGCGCTGCACGTTCTCCAGCACCACGATGGCGTCGTCCACCACCAGGCCGATGCACAGCACCAGCGCCAGCAGCGTCATCAGGTTGATGGAGAAGCCGAACGCGTACAGGGCGATGAACGCGGCGATCAGGCACACCGGCACGGTGACCGCCGGGATCAGCGCCGCGCGCAGGCTGCCCAGGAACAGCCAGATGACCAGGAACACCAGCACCATCGCTTCGCCCAGCGTCCAGTACACGCGCTCGATCGAGGCCTCGATGAAGGTGGTGCTGTCGAAGGCGATGAAGATCTCGGTGCCCTCGGGCAGCGTCCGCTGGATAATCTCCGCCTCCGCGCGCGCGGCGCGCGCCACGTCCAGCGCGTTGGCGGTGGAGGTGCGCACGATCCCCAGGCCGACGTTGGGGACCGCGTTGCTGCGCAGGTAGGAGCGGCGCTCCTCGGCCCCCAGCTCGACCTTCGCCACGTCGCCCAGGCGCACCACGTAGCCATCGTCGCCGCGCCGCAGCGGCAGCTGCGCGAACTGCTCGGGCCGCCGGTAGCCGCGCTCCACGCGCAGCGTGAAGTCGTGCGTCTGCGACTCGATGCGGCCGGCGGGCAGCTCCACGTTCTGGGTGCGCAGCGCGGTTTCCACGTCGCCGGTGGTGACCCCGCGGGCGGCCATCGCCTCGCGGTCCAGCCAGACGCGCATGGCGTAGCGCTGGCCGCCGCCCAGCTGCACCCGGGCCACGCCGTCCAGCGCCGACAGCCGGTCCAGGACGTAGCGGTCGGCGTAGTCGGTCAGCTCCATCGTGTCCATCACCGTAGAGCGCATGTTCAACCACACGATCACCTCGGCGTCGGCCTCGACCTTGGCGATCTGCGGCGGGTCGGCCTCCTCGGGCAGCTGGTTGGTCACCCGGCTGAC
>DATHAV010000416.1:0-1789 GCA_035296505.1 Pseudoxanthomonas sp. | reverse complement strand
CGCTTGTGCGGCGTTGCGTCGACTAGAACGCCGATCGGCGTCTGCGCCAGCAGCCCGGCGAGGCCCCCAGCGGAGAAGGCCACGCCAATCTCGGCCGGGTCCCAGCCGTGCTCCGTCATCAGATAGACGCCTGTATAGGCGCCCAATCCGTAGCGTACGTCCGAGAGTAGGACATTGAGGACGTCGAGCGCGCGCTCCGCGTTTGCGGTGGTTGCGGTGGCCGAGGTGCGCGCGTTCGTCACTGGTCAGCTGGCCCGGCGCAGGCCGGGATGCACGCGCTCGGGATGGCGCCACCACCCCGGATGATGCAGCACCGTGTGTTCGAAGCGGCCCTGTCCAGTGTAGGCGGCGACGGCCTCGGCTAGGATGGTCGGGCGCGGGCCGTTCTTTCCACGAATGTCGAAGACGCCAGGCTCATAGCGGTTGCGCTGCTGGCGCAGCAGCGAGCACCAATCCACCGCGCCGAACAGCGACCACACGGTGATGGCTTCCATCGGCAGGCCCTCAGCACGCAAGGTACTCGCGGCCTGCCAGCATTCGTCCAGCCAGCGCACCTGATGCTCCGGCTCGCGGCAGCCAAGATGGACCTCGGTGACCGCGGCCGGCACGCCCGGGTAGCGATCGAGCGCCTCACGCAGGCGCGGCAGCCAGCCGACGCTACCCTCAGGCAGAGGCACGCGAGCTGCCTCGGTGTCCACGTAGGCGCGCTCCCCGTTGCCACCGCGCAAGTTGGGCGGGTAAAGCGCCACGCGGTCGTCGAGGAAGCGGTCGCTGGTGACGTAGTGGTTGAGGCCGAGCAGCATCGCGCCGCAGCCTCCTTCCAGTGCGTCGAGATGCGTGGACGGCACGCCGGCGGCCAGCAGGCGCGCGTGCCAGCGAGTGCCCGGCTGCACCTGGCCCTGCAGGAGATCGAGGCTCAGCCAGCGACGCTCGTTTTCGTGCGCCGCCTGCTTCCGCAGCGAGGGGCGCGCGAAGACGCGGCCGAGATCCTCGGTCTGCACCAAACGCGCCTCGGGGATCACAGCGCGGATGGCGCTCATGGCGAGCATCGCGGCGCGGCATTGGTTCGCCACCATGCGCAGGAAGCTGTCCTCGTCAGTATGGTGGGGATACCAGTGGCCGTAGAGGCCTGAGAAGCGCGCCGTCGTCAGGGGCTCGTTCACCGGGGTCCAGTCGGTCACCCACGGGTAACGCAGCGCAGCCTGTAAGGCGAAGCCGGCCAGCTTCTCTGGAAACATCGGGTCGGCAAGACTGGTGTGGCGCGGACCGCCGCCGTGATGGACGAAGCCCACGATGGGGCGGATGCCGAGCCTGCGCATGGCAGCCAGCTGCCCGTCATGCCAGCGCCAGTCGCAGTTGGCGGGATCGCCGGGGGCCACGCGTTCCCAGGACACCGGGTAGCGCAGCACCTTGATGCCGAGCGCCGCGATGGCTTCGAGATCCTGTGCGCCGCGGGCGTCATGGCCGGTTTCGCGGAACTGATCGCGCACGGCATCGCCCACTCGGACCACACTGCATTCGAGGCCGCCCCAGAGCTGAAGCGGGGTAGTTGGGGGCATGAGTTGAGAACTCCAAGTCGAGCTAGATGCGGCTCGGAACGCTGCAAAGGACAAACATGTTGCAAAAGAATGCAGCGCGAACAAAGGACGCATGTTTGCTGCTTTGATATTGTACTGTACCTGACACTGGCTTTGCGGCCCGGTCGTCTTCGATAGAATTGATCTCGACTGGTATGAAACATTACAGCCGGATTGGTGCTGGGCACGTAGGGTGCCACGCATGCCGCATT
>DATHAV010000415.1:0-2905 GCA_035296505.1 Pseudoxanthomonas sp. | reverse complement strand
GACCAGCGCCGGCAGGCGCGCGAACACCGACGGCGGGTAGCCGCGGGTGGTCGGCGGCTCGCCCACCGACAGCCCGATCTCGCGCTGGGCCTGGGCGAAGCGGGTCAGCGAGTCCATCAGCAGCAGTACGTTCAGGCCCTGGTCGCGGAACCATTCGGCGATGGCGGTGGCGCGGTAGGCGCCCTGCAGGCGGGCCAGCGGCGGCCGGTCGGCCGGGCTGGCCACGACCACCGCGCGCGCCATGCCCACCGGCCCCAGGGTACTTTCGACGAAGTCGCGCACTTCGCGGCCGCGTTCGCCGATCAGGCCGACCACGATGACGTCGGCGGCGGTGTAGCGGGTCATCATGCCCAGCAGGGTGGACTTGCCCACGCCGGAGCCGGCGAACAGGCCCACGCGCTGGCCGCGGCCGATCGGCAGCAGCGCGTTGATCGCGCGCACGCCCACGTCCAGCGGCTGGGTGATGGGCTCGCGCGCGAGCGGGTTGATGGCCAGGCCCGAGAGGCCGACGCTGGTTTCCGAACGCACCGGGCCGCGCCCGTCCAGCGGCACGCCGCTGGAGTCGATCACGCGGCCCAGCAGGCCTTCGCCGACCTGGACGCCGCCGCGGCGGCGCTGCGGCACCACGCGGGCGTTGGGCAGCAGGCCGTGCAGCTCGGCGCTGGGCATCAGGTAGCTGCGCTCGCCGGCGAAGCCGACGACCTCGGCGTCGACCCAGCCGCCGTCGGCGACTTCGACCCGGCAGGTGGCGCCCAGCGACGCCTCGCAGCCGATCGCCTCCAGGGTCAGGCCGACCGCGCGGCGCAGGATGCCTTCGCGGATCAGGCCGCGGTCGGGCAGGTGGGGGCGGAGGTTGGACAGGCGCGCGGCCAGGCGCAGGTCGCGCGCGTCGAGCCAGTCCAGCGGCTGCGCGCTCATGCCTGCCCCTCGCGGTCGAGCACGGTCGCCAGCGCGCCGCGCAGGCGCGCGTCCAGGCCGCCGTCGATGCGCATGTTCTCGGCGTGCACGCGCAGGTCGCCCCGGGCCAGCGACGCATCGCCGCTCAAGCGCGTGCCCGGCGCCAGCGAAAGCACGGGGGTCAGTGCGGCGAGATCGTCCGGGTGCAGGCGCACCTCGACCTCGCGGCTGCCGCCGCCGACCACCTCGACCGCTTCGGCGGTGAGTTCGGCCAGCAGCGCGGGGTCGGCCCGGTAGGCGCGCCCGACCAGGCTGCCGGCGATGCGCACCGCCAGCTCCGACAGGGCGGCGACCACCTCGGTCTCCAGCCGGTCCAGCGGACGCGAGAAGTTGTCGAGGATGCCTTCGAACTGCGCCACCAGGCGCCGCACTTCGGCCTGCCCCTGGGCGAAACCCTCGGCGTGGCCCGCGCTGCGCCCGCGCTCCAGTCCTTCCCGGTAGGCCGCTTCTTCGATCGCCTGGATTTCCTCCAGGCTCGGCGGGCGCAGCAGGGTGGCCTGCTCCTCCAACTCCGGCGCGGCGGTGGCCGTGTCCAGGGCCGGCGCGGTCCAGCGGATGGCGGTGCTCGCGGCGGCGTTCATACCATTTCCTCGCCGCTGCCGGTGAGCGAGATGGCGCCCTGGTCGGCCAGCTTGCGGACCAGCGCCAGGATTTCCTTCTGCGCGGCCTCCACGTCGGACAGGCGCACCGGTCCACGCGCTTCCATGTCCTCGATCAGGATCTCGGCGGCGCGCTGGGACATGTTGCGGGTGATCTTCTCGCGCACCCTGGCGTCGGCCCCGCGCAGCGCCAGCCCGAGCTTGTCGCCGGGCACTTCGCGGAGGATGGTCTGCAGCTCGCGGTCGCTGAGGTCGTTGAGGTTGTCGAACACGAACATCAGGTCCTGGATCTTGCCGCCCAGGTCCGCGTCGATCTGGCCGATGCTGGAAAGGATGGCCTGGTCGCGGCCGGAGTCCATGAAATTGAGGATGTTGGCCGCCATCTTCACGCCGCCGATGCTGGACGACTTGAGGTTCTGGTTGCCCGCGAACTGCCGCTCCATGATCTCGTTGAGCTCGTTCAGCGCGTTGGGCGGTATGCCGTCCAGGGTGGCGATGCGCAGCAGCACGTCCGGGCGCGCCCGCTCGGGCAGCACGCCCAGCACCTCGGCGGCCTGGTCGCTGTCCAGGTGGGCCAGCACGATGGCGATGATCTGCGGGTGCTCGTTGCGGATCAGGTCGGCGATGGCGCGCGGGTCCATCCACTTCAGCGTGTCCATGCCGGTGGTGTTGCGGCCCAGCAGGATGCGGTCGATCAGGCTGCCGGCCTTGTCCTCGCCCAGCGCCTGCACCAGCACCTTGCGCACGTAGTCGTCGGCGCCCATGCCCAGCGAGGTCTGCTTGTCCAGCGCCGCGGTGAACACGTCCATCACCGCTTCGACCTGCTCGCGGCTGATGCCGCTGACCGTGGCCATGGCGACGCCCAGCTTCTGCACTTCCTTGGCGCTCATGTGCTTGAGCACCTCGGCGGCCTCGGCCTCGCCCAGCGAGAGCAGCAGCACCGCGGCGCGCTGCACCCCGCTGAGCGCATCGTTCTGCAGGCTATCGCTCATCGGCGGCCACCCAGTCCTTCACCACCTGCGCGACCTGCTTGGAGTCGTTCTTCACCGCTTCGCGCGCCTGGCGCAGGCGGTCCTCGTAGGCGTCGGAGGCCAGCGCGCGCTGCTGCGAGGCCAGGTCGGGTTCCTTCTTCAGCGCGATCACCGCCGCCGGCGTGGCGTCGGGATCGATCAGGGTGACGTCCACTTCCGGCGCGGGCAGGCGCTTCTCGGGCGGCTGGATGATCTGGCGCATGGCCGGGCGCAGCACGCCGAACAGCAGCGCCAGCACTACCAGGGTGCCCAGGGCGAAGCGCGCGATGTCGCGCACCATCGGGTTCTGCAGCATGGGGTTTTCCCACAGCGGCACGT
>DATHAV010000414.1:0-2135 GCA_035296505.1 Pseudoxanthomonas sp. | reverse complement strand
GCGGCTTTTGTAAAAATATATTTTACATTTGTCGCCGGTGGCCCATGAAGCCGTCAAAACCTGCGGCATGACCCGTCAGACGATCGTCGCGCTCGAAGCCGGAAGATATTCGTCGTCGTTGGAACTCGCGCTCCGCGTCTTGCGCGCGCGTTCGAAGCCGGTATCGGAGAGGTGTTCAATGGAAAACCGGCCAAGCCTCACGATGTCCTTCGCCGGCATTGCCGCGCTGGCGATGTGGGCGGCCGCGCTCCTGGGTTTCGGAGCCGCGCTCGACGGGTTCTCGCAGCTCGTGCATCCGGTGTCGGTGCTGGGCGCGAAGGACATTCCACGCGCGCTGGCGTTCAACCTGGCCGGCTTCGTGGTTCCAGGCCTGCTGGCCGGTGTGGTGGCGATCGACCTGCGCCGGCGCATGCCAGCCTCAAGCGGGTGGCGAGCGCGCATCGGTACGCAGCTGGTGTTCCTGTCGGCGCTGGCCTTCGTCGCGCTGGGCCTGCTGCCGCTGGACGTGCGCGACCTGGAAAGCCCGGCCAGCCGCCTGCACGGGACGGCGTGGATGCTGTGGTCGATCACGTTCGTGCCCGGGGCGCTGCTGCTGGGCCTGGGGCTGCGGGATGGCGGCACGCGATCCTTCGCCCACCTGACGCTGTCCGCGGCGGCCGCGGTGCTGGTGTCGGCGTTCGCCTTGGGCGAAGTGGTGCCCGCGGGACTGGCGCAGAGAATCGCGTTCCTGGTCTGGTTGGCGTGGCTGGCGATGGCGGGCAGGGCGATGATGTCGGCGCGCTTGCCGGCTTCGATCACGCCCTGATCGTCCACTCCGAGCACTTCGGCGGCGCGGATCGTCGCCGACTGCAGCGCGTACGCCGCCGGCATCCCGGCCTCGACCATGTACAGGAACTCGCGGGCGTTGTCGCCGTGCGGGCCTACGCCCATGTCGGTGCCGAAGCCGATCTTGACCCCGGCCCTGTAGGCGCGCGCCGCGGTGTTCTGGATCTCGGCGCCGATGCGGGCCGCCTTGGGCCGCACGACCTCGGGAAAATAGCCGTCGACCTTGGCCTTGTCGGCGACGAACCGTCCGGCGTAGATGGTCGGCACGTACCAGGTGCCCTTCTGCTTCATCAGGCTCATGACCTCGTCGGTCATGTAGGTGCCGTGCTCGATCGAGGTCACGCCGCCCAGGACCGCGCGCTTCATGCCTTCGGTCCCGTGCGCATGCGCGGCCACCCGGTAGCCGTAATCCTTGGCGGTATCGACGATGGCCTCGACCTCGTCCACCGTGAACTGCGGCGCGTCGCCCGACTTGGCGTAGCTGAGCACGCCGCCGGTGGCGGTGATCTTGATCACGTCGCTGCCTTCCTTGTAGCGCTGGCGCACGGCCTGGCGCGCGTCCTCCACGGAGTTGATCACGCCTTCGGTGGGACCCGGCGGGCCTATCAGGTGGCTCAGGGTGGAGTTGTAGCCGTTGGTGGGATCGGCGTGGCCTCCGGTGGTGGCGATGGATTTGCCCGCGGCGAAGATGCGCGGGCCTTTCACCAGTCCCTGGGCGATGGCGTCGCGCAGGTGTGGACTGACCTCGCCACCGAGATCGCGCACGCTGGTGAAGCCGGCCATCAGCGTCCTGTGGGCGAAGCCGACCGAGCGGTAGGCGTAGTCGACGTCGTCCAGCCGGAAGCCTTCGGAATAGCTCTGCGGGCTGGACTGATCGCCCATGTGCACGTGCAGGTCGGTCCAGCCGGGCAGGCAGGTGCGTCCGGACAGATCGACCGCCTGCGTCCCGGCGACCGGCGCCGCGCCGGGCACGACTTCGGCCACGCGCCCATCGCGCACCACCACGGTGTGCGGACCCAGGATCTTGCCGGTGCGCGCGTCGAACAGGCGTTCGCACTGCAGCACCAGGGGCTCGGCGGCCAGGGCACAGGGGGAGGCGGCGAGGACGAGGGCGGCGGTCAGCAGGCGCATGGCGGGCTCCGTGGGAAGGCGGCATGGTAACCGGCGCCGTGGCGGCGCTTGGTGCGCTGCGGTAGGCTTGCTCGCTTCGACGCCGCGCTCAGCCCGCCTTCATGCCTGTTCCCGCAGAACCCGCCGTCTACGATCCTTCCTCCGTCGAATCCGCGGCCCACGCCTTTTGGGACGCCAAG
>DATHAV010000413.1:0-3124 GCA_035296505.1 Pseudoxanthomonas sp. | reverse complement strand
TGATGGTATTCCTCGGCGTAATAGAACGCCGGCGCCGGGTGCGCGATCTCGGTGGTGATGTCGCCGTAGCCGGCCGCGCGCAGCCGCTGCTGGTACCCGCCGCGGCTGGCGATCGCGGCGTCGTACTGCGCCCGGGTGTCGCAGTAAATGGCCGACCGGTACTGGGTGCCGCGGTCGTTGCCCTGGCGCATGCCCTGGGTCGGATCGTGGCTTTCCCAGAACACCCGCAGCAGCGATTCGAAGCCGGCCTGCGCCGGGTCCCAGACCACCAGCACCGCCTCGGTGTGGCCGGTCTGGCCGGAGCAGACCTCCTCGTAGGTGGCGTTGGGCGTGCTGCCGCCCGCATAGCCGACCGCCGTGGTGAAGACGCCCGGCAGGCTCCAGAACTTGCGCTCGGCGCCCCAGAAGCAGCCCATGCCGAACTGCGCCTTTTCCATTCCGGGAAACGCATCGCGCAGCGGGCGCCCGTGGACGTGGTGGCGGTTGGACAGCGGGATTCCCGCATGGCGACCGGGCAGCGCGTCGGCGGCCCGAGGCAGGCGTTGGTTGAAGGCTCCGATTCCGAGCATGGTCGTATCCATGTGGGTTGGTAGTTGCCTGGAAGTGCGTCCCGACGGCCGCCTTTGCAAGCGGCGGCGGGGCGCGGTTCACGCCGGAAGCGGGTCGATGCCTGCCAGCCCGTCGTCGTCAGCGCTGCCGGATTCGGACAGCGCCTCCAGGCAGGCCGCGGCTTCGGCCTCGAAGCCGTCCGGCACGCACACCCGCAGCACCCCGATCATCGGCAGTTCGCCGGCGCCCCCCAGCAGCGACTCGCCGAACACGAACGCCGGAAGGCCCGCGTCCTCCAGCAGGTGCTTGGCCAGGTGGGCGTCGATCAGGTTATGGGCGCGATAGACGACTCGCATGGGAATTTCGCTGCGGCGGATTTACGGCCACTCTACCCCTGCGCCGCCTGGGTGAGCGCCTCGGTGGCTTCGATACGTTCAGTCTCGCGCGCCGCCTCCTCGCGCCACTGGGCGACAGCGGGAACGCGCTGCAGGGCGTCCACATAGCGGCGCGACGCATCGTCCATCGGAACGCCGTAGCCGAGAAAGCGGATCGCCACCAGTGCGAACATCGCATCGACGATCCCGAAGTCGCCGCACAGGAAATCCGCATCCGCGCCATGGCGTGCGGACAGCTCGGCCCACAGGCGCTGGATGCGGTCGATGTCGGCCTGCGCCTTGGCGTCCCAGCGGTAGGCGTCGGGTTGGCGACGGCTGTTCATGGGCAGCTGGGTGCGCAGTGAGACGAACCCGGAATGCATTTCCGCCGCCGCCGCGCGCGCCTGGGCCCGGGCAGCGCGCTCACGCGGCCAGCCCGCCCCCTCCAGCCAGCGCTCGTTGGCGTACTCGCAGATCGCCAGCGAGTCCCACACCGTCAGCCCATCGTCGATCAGTACCGGGACGCGCCCGGTCGGCGACCAGCGGCCGATATCACGCTCGAATTCCGGCGTGTCCAGCAGCAGGCGCCGCTCCTCGAACCCGACTCCGAAATGCCGCAGCAACAGCCACGGCCGCATCGACCACGAAGAGTAGTTCTTGTTGCCGATGACCAGGATCGGGCGCGCCATGCCGTTGTTCTGCATACAGGACGCGAAACAGGATAGCGCCGGCGGGTCGGCTAGACTGTCGCCCTCGTCCAATGGTGCACTCGCGCATGTCCGTCGCAGCTCCCGGTCCCGATCCTGTTGCCGACCACAGCGTCGTCTCCGCTCAGGGCGAGAAGCAGGACTTCATCCGCCAGATCGTGCGCGACGACCTGGCCCGCCAGCGCCACGCCGGCATCCGCACCCGTTTCCCGCCCGAGCCCAACGGCTACCTGCACATCGGCCACGCCAAGTCGATCTGCCTGAATTTCGGCCTCGCCGGCGAATTCGGCGGCAGCTGCAACCTGCGCTTCGACGACACCAATCCGGCCAAGGAGGATCCGGAGTTCGTGGCCGCGATCGAGGACGACGTGCGCTGGCTGGGCTTCGAATGGCAGGCGCTGCGCCATGCGTCGGACTACTTCGAGGTCTACTACCGCGCCGCGCAGAAGCTCATCCGCGACGGCCATGCCTTCGTCTGCGACCTAAGCGCCGAACAGGTGCGCGCCACCCGCGGCACCCTGACCGAGCCCGGTACGCCGTCGCCGTTCCGCGAGCGCGGCGTCGAGGAGAACCTGGAGCTGTTCGCGCGCATGCGCGCCGGGGAGTTTCCCGACGGCGCGCGCACCCTACGCGCCAGGATCGACATGGCCAGCGGCAACATCAACCTGCGCGATCCGGCGCTGTACCGGATCAAGCACGTCGCGCACCAGAACACCGGCAACGCCTGGCCCATCTACCCGATGTACGACTTCGCGCACGCCCTGGGCGATGCGATCGAGGGCATCACCCATTCGCTGTGCACGCTGGAGTTCGAGGACCATCGCCCGCTTTACGACTGGTGCGTGGACAAGGTGGACCTGGCCGGCCATCCCGAGCTGCTGCAGCCGCTGCTAGAACGCGGCCTGCCGAACCAGGCCGCCAAGCCGCGCCAGATCGAGTTCTCGCGCCTCAACATCAACTACACGGTGATGAGCAAGCGCAAGCTGGTGGCGCTGGTGGCCGAGAGGCTGGTGGACGGCTGGGACGACCCGCGCATGCCCACCCTCCAGGGCCTGCGCCGCCGCGGCTATACGCCCGCCTCGCTGCGCCTGCTGGTCGACCGCCTGGGCATCAGCAAGCAGAACTCGACGATCGACTTCAGCGTGCTGGAGGGCTGCCTGCGCGACGACCTGGACGCGGCGGCGCCGCGGCGCATGGCGGTGGTCGAGCCGCTCAAGCTGGTGCTGGCCAACCTGCCCGAGGACCACGAAGAGACGCTGACGTTTTCCAACCATCCCAAGGACGAGTCGTTCGGCGAGCGCGAGATTCCGTTTTCGCGCGAGCTGTGGATCGAGCGCGAGGATTTCGCCGAAGTCCCGCCCAAGGGCTTCAAGCGCCTGGTTCCCGGCGGCGAGGTGCGTCTGCGCGGCGCCGGCATCGTGCGCTGCGACGAGGTGGTCAAGGACGAGGCCGGAAATATCGTCGAACTGCGCGGCTGGCTCGACCCGCAATCGC
>DATHAV010000412.1:0-3605 GCA_035296505.1 Pseudoxanthomonas sp. | reverse complement strand
AGCGGTCTGGACATCGCCACCGCGCGCCTGCAGTCGGCGGTGATGCGCACGCGCATGCAGCCGGTGGGCAAGGTGTTCTCGCGCTTCCCCAAGGTCGCCCGCGACGTCGCGCGCTCGCTGCGCAAGGAAGTGGACCTGGAGCTGGTCGGCGCCGAGACCGAGCTGGACCGCAACCTGGTCGAGGCCCTGGCCGATCCGCTGGTGCACCTGGTGCGCAACGCGATCGACCACGGCATCGAGCTGCCCGACCTGCGCGAAGCCGCCGGCAAGCCGCGCGGCGGCCACGTGCGCCTGTCGGCGCAGCAGGAAGGCGACTACGTCACCATCGAGATCCGCGACGACGGGGCCGGCATCGATCCCGAACGCCTGCGCGCCAAGGCGCTGGAAAAAGGCCTGATCGATCCGGAGGCCGCGGCGCGGCTGTCGCAGGACGACTGCCTGCAACTGGTGTTCCTGGCCGGCTTTTCGACCAAGGCCGAGGTCACCGACATCTCCGGCCGCGGCGTCGGCATGGACGTGGTGCAGTCGCGCATCCGCGAGCTCAGCGGGCAGATCCAGATCCATTCCGAACTGGGGCGCGGCAGCCGCTTCGTGATCCGCGTGCCGCTGACCCTGGCGATCCTGCCCACGCTGCTGGTGCAGGCCGCCGACCAGGTCTATGCGCTGCCGCTGGCGCGGGTGATGGAAGTGCTGCACGCGCCGGCCTTGAGCGTGCGCTGGTTCGACGGGCGCCCGGTGCTGGACCGCCAGTCGCACGCGCTGCCGCTGGTCGACCTGCGCCGGTGGCTGGGCGTGGACGCGCGGGAAACGGCGCTGCTGACGGTGGTCGTGCTGCAGATCTCGGACCAGCGCTTCGGCCTGGTGGTGGACCAGGTGCGCGGCCGCGAGGAAGTGGTGATCAAGCCGCTGCCGCGCGCGGTGCGGGGCCTGCGCGGCTACGCCGGCGCGACCCTGATCGGCGACGGGCGCATGGCTTTGATCCTGGACGTGGACGGCCTGCGCGAGACCAGCCACTAGCCGCTCGATCGGCCGCACGCTTGGCGGCCCGCCTGCCGAAAGCGTCGCTAACAGGAGCGTCCCCAACGGGGCGCTCCGCCCTCCCCGCCCGCTCAAGTCAAACCCAGGGAAGCCGATACACGCTCGTATGGACATCTTCAGCCTCATCGGAATCATCCTGGCGCTGCTGGCGCTTCTCGGAGGCAGCGTCCTCAAGGGCGCCGGGCTGGCGTCGCTGTGGTCCTCGGCCGCTTTCGTCATCGTGATCGTGGGCACGGTGGCGGCGATCATGCTGCACACCCCGCCGCCGGTGTTCAAACGCGCGGTCAAGATCCTGACCTGGGTGTTCAAGCCGCCGACCGGCGACCGCGCCGGCCTGATCGCGCAGATGGTCGAATGGAGCAGCATCGCCCGCAAGCAGGGCCTGCTGGGCCTGGAGCCGCTGGTCGCGGACCAGACCGACCCGTTCCTGAAGAAGGGGCTGCAGATGCTGGTCGACGGCCTGGAGCCCGAGGCCATCCGCCACATGCTGGAGATCGACCTGGGCGGCCAGGAGCACGAGGACCTGGCCGCGGCCAAGGTGTTCGAGGCCATGGGCATCTACGCGCCCACGCTGGGCATCATCGGCGCGGTGTTCGGCCTGATCGCGGTGATGAAGAACCTGGCCGATCCGAGCAAGCTCGGGCACGGGATCGCGGCCGCGTTCACCGCCACCATCTACGGCATCGCCTCGGCCAACCTGTTCTTCCTGCCGATCGCCTCCAAGCTCAAGAGCGTGATCAACGGCCGCACCCGCGAGCGCGAGATGATCATCGAGGGCCTGATCGCCATCGCCCAGGGCGAGAACCCGCGCAACATCGAAGCCAAGCTCGCCGGCTTCCTGCACTGACCGCGGGGGCAGTCGGCCATGGCACGCAAGAAGGGACACGAGGAGCACGCCAACCACGAGGCCTGGGCGATCCCCTACGCCGATCTGATGACCCTGCTGCTGGCGTTCTTCGTGGTCATGTACGCCATCTCCAGCGTCAACGAAGGCAAGTACAAGGTCATGGCCGAAGCGATGAACGCGGCCTTCGGCGGACCGCCGCGCTCGATCGAGCCGGTGCAGGTCGGCCGCCAGCTGCAGGGCGCGGACTTCGACCGCCCCTCGCCGCTGAAGGCGGGCCCGCATAGCGGACCGTCCACGCCGTCCACCGCGGCCACCCCGCTGGTGCGGCTGGCGTCGGTGGCCTCGCAGCTCGACATGCCGGTCAGCATGGACCGCATGCAGGCCGCCCAGAAGCAGCTCGAGGCGATCGCCAGCAACCTGGAGCAGGCGCTGGCGCCGCTGGTGGACCGCAAGCTGGTGGTGGTGCGCCGCGCCGACCTGTGGCTGGAGGTGCAGATCAACAGCGACATCCTGTTCACCCCGGGCTCGGCGACGCTCGATGCCGAGGCGACCACT
The DNA here is from genome assembly GCA_035296505.1 of Pseudoxanthomonas sp. Lineage (GTDB taxonomy): Bacteria > Pseudomonadota > Gammaproteobacteria > Xanthomonadales > Xanthomonadaceae > Pseudoxanthomonas_A. Next base: position 1,165 of record DATHAV010000412.1, on the reverse strand, counting down.
ACCGTCTACAAGCTGGCCGAGGTCCTGGGCGGGGTTCCCAACCCGGTGCGGGTGGAGGGCTACACCGACGACCGGCCGATCAACACCTTCCAGTTCCCGTCCAACTGGGAGCTGTCGGCGGCGCGCGCGGCCAGCGTGGTCCACCTTTTCAGCAAGGACGGCATCCCGCCCGAGCGCCTGGCCATGATCGGCTACGGCGAGCACCGGCCGATCGCGGACAATCTCACCGAGGCGGGGCGCAACGCCAACCGCCGCGTGCTGCTGGTGATCCTGGCCAGCGACCAGGCCGGGTCCGAACGGCCGGCGCCGAACCTCCCCGACGGCGCGCTCCCGCCGCTGCCGGTGCTGGGCCCCGCTCCCCCGGACGCTCCCGTAGACGTCGCCGCCGGCCCCGCGCCGATCGGCGCCCAACAAGGAATCAACTGATGCGCGTCTGGACAATCGCCAACCAGAAGGGCGGCGTCGGCAAGACCACTTCGTCGCTGGCGCTGGCGACCGAACTGGCGGCGCGCGGATCGCGCGTGCTGATGGTCGACCTGGATCCGCACGCGTCGCTGACCCGCGCCTTCGGCGTGGCCGCCGATCCGCCGCCGCGCGGCGTGCTCGACCTGTTCGAGGACGGCAGCCAGGACATGCGAGGCCTGGTGCGGGGCAGCGACCTCGACAACCTCAGCTACGTGGCGGCGCAGGCTGGCCTGGCCACGCTCGAGCGCCGCAGCGCCAGCCAGCCGGGGCTGGGGCTGGCGCTGGCGGGCGCGCTGTCGCGCATCTCCGGCGACTACGACTACGCCCTGCTGGACTGCCCGCCGACCCTGGGCCTGCTGATGGTCAACGCGCTGGCCGCGGCCGACCACCTGGTGATCCCGACCCAGACCGAGCCGCTGGCCATGCACGGCCTCGACGGGATGTGCCGCACCGCGGATATGATCGAGCGCTCGCGGCGGCGTCCGCTGCTGGTCTCGATCCTGCCCACGATGTACGACCGGCGCACCCGGATCGGCAGCGAGACGCTGGCGCGGATGCAGGCGCAGCACGGCGCGCGCGCCTGGAGCGATGCGATTCCCAACGACACCCGCATGTGCGGCATCGCCGAACTCACCCGCCCCGGCGCCGCGCGCGCCCAGGGCGGCCGCGCCCTGGCGGCCTACCGGCGCGCCCTGGACTG
>DATHAV010000411.1:0-4085 GCA_035296505.1 Pseudoxanthomonas sp. | reverse complement strand
AGAGGGGCGTACCAGTTCCGGGTGACGCGCAATTCGGAACTGGTGGTGGACGAGGCCGAAGTCGAGAACCTGGCGCTGGCGCTGCGCGACGAACTGGTGTCGCGCGGCTACAATCCGGCGGTGCGCCTGGAGATCGCCAAGGATTGCCCCAAGCCGATCGTGCGCACGCTGCTGCAGAATTTCGACCTGCCCGAGAATGCGGTCTACCTGATCGACGGGCCGGTCAACCTCAACCGCGTGACCCAGGTGTACGAACTGGCCGCGAGGCCGGAACTCAAGTATCCGGCGTTCAAGCCGCGCGCGCTGCGCGGCGTCGACGACATGTTCGAGACCGTGGCCGACGGCGACGTGCTCATGCACCACCCGTTCGACGCCTTCACGCCGGTGCTGGAGCTGATACGCCAGGCCGCGGCCGACCCCAACGTATTGGCGATCAAGCAGACCCTGTACCGCACCGGCAAGGACTCGCAGATCGTCGATGCGCTGGTGCAGGCCGCGCGCAACGGCAAGGACGTGACCGTGGTGGTGGAGCTGCGCGCGCGTTTCGACGAGGACGCCAACCTGGGCGTGGCCGACCGCCTGCAGCAGGCCGGCGTGCAGGTGGTGTACGGCGTGGTCGGCTACAAGACCCACGGGAAGATGCTGCTGATCGTACGCCGCGAAGGCAAGAAGCTGCGCCGGTACGTGCATCTCGGGACCGGCAACTACCACAGCGGCACCGCGCGCGCCTACACCGACTTCGGCCTGATCACCGCCGACGCGGACATCGGCAACGACGTGCATCTGCTGTTCCAGCAGCTGTCGGGTCTGGCCCCGGCCACCCGCCTCGAGCGCCTGCTGCAGTCGCCCTTCACCCTGCACCCGGGGCTGATCAGGAAGATCGAGCGCGAGGCCAGGCTTGCGCGCGCCGGCAAGCCTGCGCGGATCATCGTCAAGATCAACGCGATCAACGAACCCCGCATCATCCGCGCCCTGTACGCGGCCTCGCAGGCCGGCGTCAGCATCGACTTGATCGTGCGCGGCGCCTGCTCGCTGCGTCCGGGCGTGCCGGGAGTCTCGGACAACATCCGCGTGCGCTCGATCGTCGGCCGCTTTCTCGAGCACAGCCGCATCTACTGGTTCGGCAACAACGGCGAACCCGAGCTCTACTGCGCCAGCGCCGACTGGCTGGAGCGCAATCTGCTGCATCGGGTCGAGACCTGTTTCCCGATCCTGGATCCGGCGCTGGCCGCGCGCGTGTATCGGGAGGCGCTGCAGAACTACCTCGACGACAACCTCAACGCGTGGGAGCTGCGCGCCGACGGCGTCTACCACAAGACTGCGCCGCCCGAGGGCAAAGCGGCGCACAGCGCGCAGGCGCAGCTGCTCGGCACGCTATAAGCGCGAGCGCCGCGCCGGTTCGGTTAACATTCGCCACCATGCCAGTGTCCTCCGTCCCGGCGTCACCTCCACTGCAGGATGGCGAGCAGCTCGCCGCCATCGACATCGGCTCCAACAGTTTCCACATGGTGGTCGCGCGTTACACGCTCGGGCAGCTGCGCGTGGTCGACCGCCTGCGGGAAACCGTGCGCATGGCCGACGGCCTCGACGGGAAAGGCGGCATCTCGACCGAAGCGCTGCAGCGCGGCCTCGACTGCCTGGCGCGGTTCGGCCAGCGCATCCGCGACATCCCTTCGGTCCGGGTGCGGGCGCTCGCCACCAATACGGTGCGCCAGCTGGCCGCGCCGCAGGCGTTCCTGGTGCCCGCCGAAGCCGCGCTGGGCCATGCGATCGAAGTGGTGTCCGGACGCGAGGAGGCACGCTTGATCTACCTGGGCGTGGCCCATGCGCAACCGCCCAAGCCGCGGCAGCTGCGCCTGGTGATCGATATCGGCGGCGGCTCGACCGAGTTCATCATCGGCCGCGGATTCGAGCAGATCGAGCGCGAGAGCCTGCAGGTGGGCTGCATCGCCAGCACCCGGCGCTTCTTCCCCGGAGGCAAGCTCTCGCGCAAGCGCTGGAAGGACGCCTCGACCGAAATAGGTGCCGAGTTCCAGCAGTTCGCCGGCCTCTACCGCGCGCTGGGCTGGCAGGAGGCGCTGGGTTCGTCGGGCACCAACAAGGCGATCGGGGAAATCTGCGCGGCGATGAGGCTGACCAAGGGCGCGATCACCGCCGAGGCGCTGCCGCAGGTGCGCGAGCGCCTGCTGCAGGCCGACCACATCGACCGCATCGAGCTGCCAGGGCTGTCCAGCGACCGCAGCCCGATCATCGCCGGCGGCGTGCTGGTGCTCGAAGCCGCGTTCGCCGCGCTGGGCATCCAAAGATTGATGGTGAGCAAGGCCGCCATGCGCGAAGGCATCCTCTACGACATGCTGGGGCGCGGCAGCGAAAACGATCCGCGCGATGCCTCCGTGGTGGCGCTCACCCACCGTTACGGCATCGATACGGCCCAGGCGGCGCGCGTGGAGGGCACGGCGATGCGGCTGTTCGAGCAGGTTGCGCAGGCCTGGTCGCTGGACGACGACGACGCGCGTCAACTCGGCTGGGCCGCGCGCTTGCACGAGATCGGTCTGGCCGTTGCCCACAGCCAGTACCACGTGCACGGCGCCTATCTGCTGGAGCACTCGGACATCTTCGGTTTCTCGCGCCAGGAACAGCAGGTGCTGGCGGCGCTGGTTCGAACGCATCGGCGCGGAGTCTCCAAGACCGCGTTCGACGCCATCCCCGACCGCCTGCTGCAGAGCGCCAAGCGCAAGGCCGCGCTGCTGCGGCTGGCGGTGCTTCTGCACCGTTCGCACGAGGCCGAGACCATTCCCACGCTCGAGCTTGCCGCCGAGGCCGACCAGCTCAGGCTGGTGGTGTCCAAGCGCTGGATCGACGCGCGACCGCTGCTGCGCGCCGACCTGCTGAGCGAGCCCGAGGACATGACCGGCCTGGGGATCGTCTTCAGGCCGTTCGTGGCTTAAAAAGCGGGGTCACGCAGCTCTGGATTTTCCAGCGCTGCGTGACCCGCGCCGCGATTCCGAAGCTCCACACTCGGACTCTCGGGCAGGTTCGGGCAGGATAGTCGGCAAGCAATCAGGGAGTGGACCCACATGGTCGACAATCAAGCCGACGATCTTGTGTTGGCGGCGGCGGACGAACTCGATCCGGGATCGGTCTCGATTGGCCGCAACGTGGATCGCGTGCTGTCGGTCGTGCGCGCCCACCTGGAGATGGACGTGGCGTTCGTGTCGGAGTTCAACGGCCGCGAGCGCATCTTTCGCAACGTCGTCTGCGGAAGCGAAAGCTACGTCCCGATCATGCCCGGCGACCGGGCGCCCCTGGACGAAGGCTATTGCCTGCACGTGGTGGAAGGGCGGATCCCCCAGCTGATTCCCGATACCGCGGCGATCCCGGTGCTGGCCTGCATTCCCCAAACCGCGCTGCTGCCGATCGGCGCCCACATCAGCGTGCCGATCCGCCTGCACGACGGCAGCGTCTACGGCACGTTCTGCTGCTTCAGCGCGCAGCCCAGCATGGCCTTGGACCAGCGCGACCTGAAGATGATGCGCGCCTTCGCCGAACTGCTGGGCTACCAGATCGAGGGCGAGCTGGAATTGGTGCGGGCGCACGAGCAGAAGGTCGAGCGCATCAGCGCGGTGCTGGAAATGGGCCAGCCGTCGATCGTCTACCAGCCGATCTATCGCATCTCCGACCGCAAGCTGATCGGGGTGGAGTGCCTGTCGCGCTTCCACATCGAGCCCCGGCGCCCGCCGAACCTGTGGTTCGACGAAGCCCACGAGATCGGCCTGGGCGTGCGCCTGGAGCTCAACGCCATCCTGACCGCGCTGGACGGCCTGCGCGGCCTGCCGGGCGATTTCCACGTGGCGATCAACGTGTCGCCGGACACCATCGTGACCGGCGGCATCGCCGGCTACCTGTACGAATGGCCGGCGCAACGGCTGGTGCTGGAGGTGACCGAGCACTCGCACGTGGACGACTACGCGTTGCTGCACGAGCGGCTGCGGCCGCTGCGCGCCGACGGCGTGCGCATCGCGGTCGACGACGCCGGCGCCGGTTACGCCAGCATGCGCCACGTGCTGGCCATGCACCCGGACATC
>DATHAV010000410.1:0-4375 GCA_035296505.1 Pseudoxanthomonas sp. | reverse complement strand
CTTGATGCGCTCGCGGTACTTCGCCCACGGCCGGTTGGCGCATCCTCACTCGCCCGGCTCCTTGCGCAATGGCGGTGCGCGCGACTTCTGCAGCCATCGGGCGACGCAAGGCTGCCGCCGCCCTGGCGGTGCGACACCGACGCTCGCGGCGACCCGCTGCCGGAACCGGTAGGTGGCGAGTTGCGGCAATCGACTGAATCGATAGGTCGCCCAATCGCGCCGATGGTATTTGAACCTTCACCTGCTTGTCGTAGATCGGACAGAAAGCCTGATTACGGTGGCGCCCTATCTTGGTGTGCGCCGCATCTGCCGGCTGGCGACAGTCGCCCACCGGGAACTCTTCCATCGCCTGGGGTTTCTCGTGAACACAACTCTTTCCACCTTGCGTCGCTGTCGCTGCTGGCTCGGAATCGCCATCGCTCTTGCGGGCCTCGGCACCTTGCCGGCCTTGGCCCAGCCGTCACCGTCCGGGGATGACGCCTCTGCAACGACTGCCGCCGAAGCCGGCGGCGCCCCCGCAGGCAGATCCGCCACGGAACTCGACGCGGTCCAGGTCACGGGACAGAAAGTGACCAGCACCCTGGCCACCGAACTGGAGCAGTACGGCAACCAGGTGCAGGTCGTCACCGCCGAGGACATCTCCGCCGGCGGCTACACCAACATGGCCGAGATCGCGCAGGGGCTGATCCGCGGCGCCAATATCGGCTATTCGCCGGACGAGGGGGAGTTCACCATCCGCCTCGACGGCGGCGGCGATCGCGACACCCTGGTCGCGTTGGACGGCATGCCCCTTTACGACCGCGGCCCCGGCATCGAAGAGATCTGGGGCGCCACGCTGATCGATCCGCACATGATCGACACCGTGGAGGTGTTCCGCGGCGGGCAGAGCCTCTACTTCGGCTCCAATGCCGGCATCGGGCTGGTCAACGTGATCACCAAGAAGCCCGACGGCACCCGCAAGGGCGAGTTCGGCGTCAGCTACGGCAGCTTCGATACCCGCGATCTCTGGGCCAACTATGCGTTCCCGCTGGACGAGGCCGGCCGCCACAGCCTGATGCTCTACGGCAGCCGCCAGGCATCGTCGGGGCCGACGTTGTTCACCCGCGAGTCGCAGACCGACAACCACCTGGCCGCCGGCGGCATCACCGACTACAGCACCGCCCGCGACAGCACCGGCATCAAGTACCTGTGGAAGATCGACGACACCAGCTCGCTCAACGCCGACCTGATGTACGTGGAGTCGCGGTTCCAGGACACGTTTCCCAACACCACGATCTACGGACCCACGCGGCTGGAGATGCCGGCGGCGATCGTGCAGTACAACAAGACGTGGTCGGACCTGCTGACGACCGACATCACCGCCTCCTACCGGAATCCGACGCTGTACAACACCAAGTTCGTGCCGCAGGTGTGCCGCATCCGCGCCGGCTGCCCCAGCCCGTCCAGTCCGGCCGTGGTCATCCCGTTCGGCAACTGGACCGGCGGTTTCGATGCGCAGGAAGGCCGCGGGATCGGCGACGCCTCCATTCCAGGGGGCTTCGAGGAGCTGGTGGTCACCGCGCTGAACCGCTTCACCTTCAATCCGTCCATCAGCCTGGTGCTCGGGCTGCAGTCGACCAACTACCGCGACACCTCCGATCCGCGCATCAACATCGACGACGACCTGGTGTCCAACAACGCCATCATCGCCGACCTGCTGCTCAATCCCTCCTTCAGCCCCAACACCTCGCTGTCCATCGCCGGGCGCGTGGACTACGAGGATTCGTTCGGCTCCGAAACCATCGGCAAGTTCGGCCTGCGCCACGACTTCGACAGCGGCTTCTACGTCCGCGCCAACGGCGGCACGTCCTTCAGCCTGCCCAAGACCAACGAGCTGTTCTTCAACAGCCAGACCGTGGTCGGCAACCCGGACCTGGAGCCGGAGGAGACCGAGACCCTCAACTACGGCGTCGGCCTGCAGCGCACCGTCAACGGCGGCTACCTGTCGATCGACCTCGGTGGTTTCCGCACCGACATCAGCAACCGCATCCAGACCACCTCGGGCCTGACGCCGAACACGCGCTTCAACAACGACGCGGTCACCGAGATCCGTGGCCTGGTGGCCGACGTGCAATACCAGTTCACCGACAATCTCACCGCCTCGCTCAGCTACACGCGCCAGGACGCGACGCTGGAAGGCAGCGACGTGCAGATCGACGCCGTGCCCGAATGGTTCGCCACCGGCAACATCCGCTACACCACCGACTCGGGGCGCTGGCACTTCACTCTGCTCCCGCGCTGGCAGGGCAAGGAGACGGTGCAGGCTCCGGCGGTGAGCGGCCTGCCCGAGTACAACTACGGCGACTGGTTCGTGCTCAACGGCAGCGTGCAGTACTGGATGGGCGAAGATCGGCAGCACCGCTTCCAGCTGCGCGCGGTCAATATCCTGAACGAGGAGTACGGCGGCCGCGCATCGTTCGGTAACCAGTTCTACGGGTCGGCCTTCATCCGCGGCGAGTACACCAACCGCGACCCGCGGTACTTCTATCCCTACACGTTCCTGGGCAAGGAGCGCAGCTTCTTCGTGTCCTACAGCTACCGGTTCTGATCCGCCCCTGCGCGGCTTCGATGCCGCGGCCAAAAGCCGCGGCGAGCAAAGGGATGCGGCCAGGCCGCTCGTGTCCACTACCAGGAGAACTCGATGAACCATCGCCTGCGCGCCCTGGCCGCTCTCGTGCTGGCCGCCGCCCTGAGCCAGGGCGCCCTCGCCCAGGCGCCGAGCGCGTCGGCGGACGGCGCCTGGACGATAGCCGTACTGCCCGACACGCAGATGTATTCGCTCGCCCACCCCGAGGTCTTCGTGCGCCAGACCGAATGGCTGGCGGCCCACAAGGACAGCCACGACATCCGCCTGGTGCTCCACGAGGGCGATATCGTCAACAACAACACGCACCCGGAATGGATGCACGCGCGCCGGGCCATGGACGTGCTGCTCAAGGCGGGGCTGCCGTTCGTGATGGTTCCCGGCAACCACGACATGGGCGATGGCGGCACCGCCAACACCCGGCGTTCCCACTTCAGCGACTACTTCAGCGCCCACGACCTGCGCCTGGCCAAGACGTCGGGCACGTTCGAGCGCGGTCGCGTCGACAACCATTGGCAGTCCTTCGATACCCCGTGGGGGCCGCTGATGGTGGTGGCGCTGGAGTTCGGCCCGCGCGATGCGGTGGTCGACTGGGCCAAGACGGTGATCGAGAAGCACCCGGACCATCGCGTGCTGCTGCTCACCCATGCCTATCTGTACTCCGACGGCACCCGCTACGACTGGGCGGCCAAGGGCGAGGCGCAGAAGTGGAACCCGCACAGCTATGGCGTCGGCCAGGACCCCGCCGGCGTCAACGACGGCGAGGAGCTCTGGCGCAAGCTGGTCGAGCCTTATCCCAACGTGGTGATGACCCTCAACGGCCACGTGTTGAACGACGGCGCCGGTTACCTGTGCAGCGAGCGCGCCGGTGCGCCTGCGGTCCACCAGATCCTCGCCAACTACCAGCAGGGCATCGACAACGCGCGGGCGTTCGGCGGCGGCGGCTTCCTGCGGCTGATGCGTTTCCAGCCCGACGGCCGCAGCGTCGAGATCAAGACCTTTTCGCCTTGGTTCGACGAGTCGATGACCGACCCCGCGCACCAGTTCACCCTGCAGCTGGATGCGTGGCCGAACCGGAAGCCCCCGCAATCCGGACGCTGCGCCCGCTGATGCCTTGCCCCACAGGACCGATCATGATCAATCGCTTGTTTTCAGCCGCGTGCCTGACGCTCGCACTGCTCGCCGCACCCGCCCTGGGCCATGAGAAGCATGGCGGCGCCGCGACGGCCAACCGCGCTGGCTCGGAGGTGTACTTCAAGGGCCTGCGCGGCGACTACCGCGCCGCCGCACCGCGCTGGTGGAAAGGCAACACCCACACCCACACCTGGTGGAGCGACGGCGACAGCCCGCCCGAGAACGTGGCGGCCTGGTACCGCGAGCACGGCTACCAGTTCCTGGTGCTCAGCGACCACAACCGCCTGCAGCAGGACAGCATCGCCCGCGGGACCCTGGCCCTGAGCTACACCCAGTGGTACCCCATCGAGGACGACAGCCGCAGGCAGGCGCTCGAGATTTACCGCAAGCACTTCGGCGAGGACTGGGTGCAGACCCGGACCAGCGACAAGGGCGTGACCGAAGTGCGGTTGAAGACCCTGGACGAGTTCCGCCATTTCTTCGAAGTGCCTGGCGAATTCGCTTTCATCACCGGCGAGGAGATCACCGACAGCTTCCAGTCCAATCCGTTCCACATGAATGCGTTGAACATCCAGGAGGTCATCGAACCGCGCAGCGGCGACACGCCCACGCAGGTGA
>DATHAV010000409.1:0-1674 GCA_035296505.1 Pseudoxanthomonas sp. | reverse complement strand
ACCGCACCCTGGCCTCCAAGTCGCGCAAGTCCTGGCTGCTGATGGCGGCCGCCGGCATCGCGGTGCTGGCCCTGGCGGTCTGGGTCGCCGCCGGCTGGAGCGGCGGCGGCCGCAGTTACGACGACGGCCGCCTGCGCATCGCCGAGGTGGAGCGCGGCGACCTGGTGCGCGACCTGTCCGCCGACGGGCGCCTGATCGCGGCCAACAGCCCCACCCTGTACGCCATCGCCGGCGGCACCGTGGCGCTCAAGGTGGTGGCCGGCGACGCGGTCAAGAAAGGCCAGGTGCTGGCGGTGATCGACAGCCCGGAGCTGCGCAGCCGCCTGGTGCAGGAGGAATCGACCCTGGCCAGCCTGGAAGCCGAGGCCAACCGCACCGTGCTCGACGCCGAACTCGCCCGCTCCACCGCGCGCAAGCTGCTGGACCAGGCGCAGATCGAGCGCACCGCCGCGCAGCGCGACCTGGAGCGCTACCAGCGCGGCTTCGACGGCGGCGCGGTGCCGCAGGTGGACCTGGCGCGCGCCAACGACGCCCTGAAGAAGGCCGAGCTGGGCCTGGTCTCGGCGCAGAAGGACTACGGCCTGCAGGACCGCGGCGCCAGCATTGACGCGCGCAACAAGCGCCTGCTGGCCGACCGCCAGCGCTCGGTCGCCGCCGAACTGCAGCGCCAGGTGGAGGCGCTGACCCTGCGCGCGCCGTTCGACGGCCAGGTCGGCCAGGTGCAGATCCAGCAGGGCACCAACGTGGCCGCCAACGCGCCGATCCTGAGCGTGGTCGACCTGTCGGTGTTCGAACTCGAGATCAAGGTGCCGGAAAGCTTCGCCCGCGATCTGGGCATCGGCATGCCGGCGCAGGTCGCCAGCGGCGGCACCGTGTACGAGGCGCAGGTCTCGGCGGTGTCGCCGGAAGTGGTCAACGGCGAGGTCAACGCGCGCCTGCGCTTCGCCGACGGCAAGCAGCCGCCCGGCCTGCGCCAGAACCAGCGCCTGACCGCGCGCATCGTGCTGGACACCCGCCGCAACGTGCTGATGGTCGAGCGCGGCCCGTTCGTCGAACAGAACGGCGGCCGCTTCGCCTACGTGGTCGACGGCGGCAGCGCGGTGCGCCGCCCGATCCGCACCGGCGTCAGCAGCCTGGGCGCGGTCGAGATCCTCGAAGGCCTACAGCCGGGCGAGCGCGTCGTCGTCTCCGGCAGCGACCTGTTCGGCGACGCCGAGCGGGTGCGGATCAACTGACGCGCTCTTTCCCTCCTACGTTTTCTTTCCCATCCGCCACCACGCCCGACGCCATCCAAGGACACGCCCATGCTCAACATGCACCAGGTCACCAAGGTCTACCGCACTTCGATGGTCGAGACGCACGCGCTGCGCTCGCTGGACCTGCACGTGAAGGAAGGCGAGTTCGTCGCCGTGACCGGGCCGTCGGGTTCGGGCAAGACCACCTTCCTCAACATCGCCGGACTGCTGGAGGATTTCACCGGCGGCGAGTTCACCCTGGACGGCGAGAACGTCAAGGGGCTTTCCGACGATGCGCGCAGCAAGCTGCGCAACCAGAAGATCGGCTTCATCTTCCAGAGCTTCAACCTGATCCCGGACCTCAACCTGTTCGACAACTGCGACGTGCCGCTGCGCTACCGCGGCATGCCGGCCGCCGAGCGCAAGCGCCGGATCGAGG
>DATHAV010000408.1:0-2119 GCA_035296505.1 Pseudoxanthomonas sp. | reverse complement strand
AATAGCTTCGATCGCATGACAGTGCGGTGCCGGCGATAGCCGGCACCGTCCGAACTTGCTTACTCCACCGTAACCGACTTCGCCAAATTCCTCGGCTTGTCCACGTCGGTGCCGCGGGCCAGGGCCACGTGGTAGGCGAGCATCTGCACCGGGATGGTGTGGACGATGGGGCTGAGGACGCCGGCGTGGCGTGGGGTGCGGATGACGTGGACGCCTTCGGATTCGCTGAAGTGGCTGTCCTGGTCGGCGAACACGAACAGTTCGCCGCCGCGGGCGCGCACTTCCTGCATGTTGGACTTGACCTTCTCCAGCAGGCGGTCGTTGGGCGCGATCACCACCACCGGCATCTCCGCGTCGACCAGCGCCAGCGGGCCGTGCTTGAGCTCGCCGGCCGGGTAGGCCTCGGCATGGATGTAGGAGATTTCCTTGAGCTTGAGCGCGCCTTCCAGCGCGATCGGATAATGCAGGCCGCGGCCCAGGAACAGGGCGTTGGACTTGCGCGCGAACCTCTCCGCCCACAGCGCGATCTGCGGCTCCAGGTTGAGCGCGTGCTGCACGCTGCCGGGCAGGTAGCGCAGCTGCTCGAGGTAGTCGGCCTCGTCGTCACTGCCGACCTTGCCGCGCAGCTTGCCCAGCACCACGGTGAGCTGGAACAGCGCCGCCAGCTGGGTGGTGAAGGCCTTGGTCGAGGCCACGCCGATCTCGGCGCCGGCGCGGGTGTAGCAGACCAGTCCGCTGGCGCGCGGGATGGCGCTCTCGGGCACGTTGCAGATCGACAGCGTGTGCCGGTGGCCCAGCGACTTGGCGTACTTCAGCGCCTCCATGGTGTCCAGGGTTTCGCCGGACTGGGAGATGGTCACGATCAGGTGGTTCGGGTTGGCGTGGGCGGCGCGGTAGCGGTATTCGCTGGCGATCTCCACCGAGCACGGCAGGCCGGCGATGGCCTCGATCCAGTAGCGCGCGGTGAGGCCGGCGTAGTAGCTGGTGCCGCAGGCGAGGATCTGCACGCCTTCGATCCCGCGCAGCACGGCTCCGGCGTCCTTGCCGAACAGCTCGGGCGCGAAGCCGCCGTCGATCGCCGCCTCGATGGTGTCGGCGATGGCGCGCGGCTGCTCGTGGATCTCCTTCTGCATGAAGTGGCGGTAGGGGCCGAGTTCGAGCGAGGCCAGCGACACGTCGGAGACGTGCACCTCGCGTTCGACCGGGCGGTCGTCGCCGTCGAACACGCGCACCGCCTGGCGGGTGACCTCGGCGGTGTCGCCCTCCTCCAGGAAGACCACCCGGCGGGTGGCCTGGAGGATCGCGGAAACGTCGGAGGCGACGAAGTTCTCGCCCTCGCCCAGGCCGACCAGCAGCGGGCAGCCCATGCGCGCGCAGACCATGCGCTCGGGCTCCAGGCGGCTGACCACCGCCAGCGCATAGGCGCCGGTGAGCTCCTTGACCGAACGCTGCACCGCGGCCAGCAGGTCGTCGCCCTGCACGAGGTGGTGGTGGATCAGGTGGGCGATGACCTCGGTGTCGGTCTGCGACTCGAATTCGTAGCCCAGCGCGCGCAGGCGTTCGCGCTGCGCTTCGTGGTTCTCGATGATGCCGTTGTGGACCAGGGCCACGCCGTGGCTGATGTGCGGGTGGGCGTTGGCCTCGGTGACGCCGCCGTGGGTGGCCCAGCGGGTGTGGCCGATGCCCAGGCGCGCGCGCGAATCGCCGGCGATGGCCGCGCTTTCCATTTCCGAGACGCGGCCGGTGCGGCGCACGCGGGTGACTTCCTTGGCGTCCACCAGGGCGATGCCGGCCGAATCGTAGCCCCGGTACTCGAGCCGCTTGAGCCCTTCGATCAACACCGGTACCACATCGCGATCCGCGATCGCGCCGACGATGCCGCACATCGAGCCTGCTCCACTGATAGGTGCGCCAGTTTAAACGCGCACGACCCCCGCGCACCGTCCGCGCGGACGCCGCGGTGTCCGGCGGACACCCGTACCCATTGGACACATGCAAGCGAAACAGCCACTTAGGCATGGCACGGCGATTGCGTCAGAACCGCCTGAACGCCCTCGCCTCCCCGGACATCGAACGCTTCTATGGAAACCCGCGCCCGCATCCGCGACACCTCCGGCCA
>DATHAV010000407.1:0-7104 GCA_035296505.1 Pseudoxanthomonas sp. | reverse complement strand
ACGGCGACTCCTTCAGCCATGTGCTGCGCTGGCTGCTGCGGCGCAATCCGCTGCGTCTGATCGTCGCGCTGGCGGCCTCGCCGGTGCTGGGGCCGATGGTGGCGTTCCTGCCCACGCGGCGGCGCGGAATTTCCGCCTATGTGTGGATCGGCACCTTCGGCCTGCACCGTCGGCGCAGCTTCAACGCGCTCATCGACCGCTACGTGGCCAAGCACACCGAGCAGGTGCAGCAGCGGCTGCTGCCGGTGGCGCTGGAAGTGCTCCGCAGCCATCGCGCCGCCGGCGACCGCGTGGTCATCGCCACCGGCGCGCCACCCGAACTAGCCAGGGCGATCCTGGCGTTCGTGGCCCACCAGGACGTCCCGGTGGTCGGCAGCGCCGTGGGCCCGCGCTACGGGGCGGTGGTCGCGACCCGCCATTGCCACAACGAGGAAAAGGTGCGGATGCTGCGCGAACGCGGCTACGACCGGGTCGAAGTGGCCTACACCGACAGCAGCGCGGACCTGCCGCTGCTGCTGGTCGCGCGCAGCCCGGTGGTGGTCAATCCCAAGGCCGACCGGGTGGAGATGTTCCGCCGCGTGCTGCCGCCTGGAACGCCGATCCTGAACTGGGGATGCGCTGGACGTGCCGGCGACCCGGCGGCGTCACCCTAAGCGCTACGGACCCAACCTTGGAGCTGCGGTTCTGCGGCTGATCGAGCCTGCTTCAGCGGGTGCCGTACAGCACTACGGTCTTTCCGCGCGCATGCAGCAGGCCGTCGGCCTGCTGTTTCTTAAGCACCCGGCCCGCCATTTCACGCGAACATCCGACCAGTCGCGCCAGCTCCTGCCGCGAAACCCGCAGCTGGGTGCCCTGCGGGTGGCTCATGGCTTCGGGCTCGCGGGCCAGGTCGTGCAGGGTGCGCACGATCCGGTCGGTGACGTCGAGGAAGGCGAGGCGGCTGGCCTTGCGGCTGGTGTCCAGCAACCGGCGCGAGAGCTGCGATCCGATCGAGTAAAGCAGGCGCGGCGCGTCGCTCGCCAGGGGGCCGATGAACAGCTGGTGCAGGCGCTCGTAGCCGATCTCCGCCAGCTCGCACTGGGTGCGGGTGCGCAGGATGACCTCACGCTTGTCCGACTCTATGAACAGGCCCATTTCACCGACGAACTCGCCCGTGCCGAAGTAGCCAAGGACCAGTTCGCGGTCGTCGTCTTCCTCGGTGATGATGCTGACCGAGCCGCTCACCACGTAATACAGCGTGCCGGCGGGATCCCCGGGCCTAAAGACGTCGGCGCGTGCGGGATAGCGGCGGCGATGGCAGTGGGCCAGAAAGCGCTCGATGGTGGCGGCGTCCGGGGTCAGCGCACTGGCTGCGATCCGGGCAGGATTGGAAATTGGGGTACCTAGACTCATCGGGAGTTGTCTATCAGGGATTCGGCAGCTTAGTCGCAATCCGTAGGCGACTGCAAACGAGCGCGGCATACATTTCGCCGTCATGCCGTTTGCCCCATAATTCCGTCTTCATTCGCTTCTTCCTATAGGGACTACCGCTGTGGTCAAACCACTGCCGCGTCTTCGGCTGCAAGGTTTCAACAATCTCACCAAGGCACTGAGCTTCAACATCTACGATGTGTGCTACGCCGTTTCCGAAGAGGAGCGCCAGCGTTACATCGCCTACATCGACGAAGAATACAACGCCGATCGCCTGACCCAGATCCTCACCGACGTGGCCGAGATCATCGGCGCCAACGTCCTCAACGTGGCCCGCCAGGACTACGATCCGCAGGGCGCATCGGTGACCATCCTGATCTCCGAAGAGCCGGTGATCGACAAGAGGGCGGCCGGCAAGGAGATTATCTCCGATGCCGTAGTCGCGCACCTGGACAAGAGTCACATCACCGTTCACACGTACCCGGAAACGCACCCGCAGCACGGCATCGCGACCTTCCGCGCGGACATCGACGTGGCCACCTGCGGGGTGATCTCGCCCCTGAAGGCCCTGAACTACCTGATCGAGAGCTTCGAATCGGACATCGTGGTGGCCGACTACCGCGTGCGCGGCTTCACCCGCGACGTGAAAGGCAGGAAGCATTACATCGACCACAAGATCAATTCGATCCAGGATTTCCTGGCCAAGAACACCAAGGCGCGTTACGAGATGTTCGATGTGAACGTCTACCAGGAGAACATCTTCCACACCAAGATGCACCTGAAGGACTTCGACCTGGACCAGTACCTGTTCGAGGAGAAGGCCAAGAACCTTTCGTTCAAGGAGCGCATGAAGATCGAAGCGCTGCTCAAGCGCGAGATCGAGGAACTGTTCCACGGGCGCAACCTGGTCGAATAGCAGTCGGTCGGGGGCCGACTGCGTCCGCTTGCGGTCCGGATACGGCGCGGGGACAATCCCCCCGCGCAGGCCGAATCAGCTGCGATACTCGAATCAACCGGGCGGTTCGCGGCCGGAGTCCGGCCCCTACCGGATGCGCCGACAGCCTAGGAGAGTGAAATGGCCTGGATCTACCTGCTGCTGGCGGGCATGTTCGAGATCGGTTTCGCCATCGGCCTCAAATACACCGAGGGCTTTACCCGGCTGTGGCCGAGCATGGGCACGCTGGCGGCCGCGGGAGTCAGCCTGTGGCTGCTGACCCAGGCCCTCAAGACCATTCCCATTGGTACCGCCTACGCGATCTGGACCGGTATCGGTGCCTTGGGCGTAGCCAGCCTCGGCATCGCATTGTTGGGTGAAGGCGCATCGCCTGCGCGCTTGCTGTGCATCGCCGCCATCGTCGCAGGAGTGATCGGCCTGAAGCTGACCTCGGCCGGCTGACCCGTGGTCATACGCGGTAGGCGACCACTTTCATGAGCTTGGACGCGCCTGCCATCAGCGCCGCGACCGCGGCCGGCAGGCGCCGCGCCCCGGCCTGTTCGGCTTCGAGCGCATGCCGGGCCTCGTCCGCCTTCATCGCGCGCAGGATGTCGCGGCTGCGCAGATCCGCCTGCGGAAGGGTCTGCAGGTGCTGGTCCAGGTGCGCTTCGACCTGGCGCTCGGTCTCGACCACGAAACCCAGGTTCCAGCCGTCCCCGCGCAAGCCGGCTAGGCTGCCGATCGCGTAGCTGCCGGCGTACCACAGCGGGTTGAGCAGGCTGGGGCGGCTGTCCAGCTCGTCCAGACGATCCGCGCACCAGGCCAGGTGGTCGGTCTCCTCTTGAGCAGCGTGCAGCAGGTGGGCACGGGTGGCCGGGTCGCGCGCGGCGGCGGCCTGCCCGAAGTACAGGGCCTGGGCGCACACCTCGCCGACGTGATTGATACGCATCAGGCCGGCGGCATGGCGGCGCGCTGCCGCGTCCAGCTCGACCTCGGGAGTGGCCGCGGCCGGGTTGGGGCGACGCGCCACCGGCGTTCCCCGGAGGGTGCCCAGCGCGTTCTGGGCGTCGATCAGCAGACGGTCGACGGGCGACAGGGTTCTGAGAGTCATGAGCGTATTGTGCCGGGCGGGACGGTTGGATGGGTAAGAAGTGAAGAAGTAAGAGGCCGAGAGGGCATCCGTGCGCTGCGCCTGCTGGCAACTTGCAATGGCCCAGGCGGCCCTCTACAATTCCCGCCCTTGTGTCGCTCCCTTTACAACGCGAGGCAAAGTTCCGGCGGCTTTCGGCTGTGGGAATCCGCCCGACCAGCCACCTCAGAGTTTCCTCGATGAATACGTTCAGCGCCAAGTCCGAGACCGTCCAACGTGACTGGTACCTCGTCGACGCCACAGGCAAAACCCTCGGTCGCCTGTGCACCGAGCTGGCCCGTCGCCTCCGCGGCAAGCACAAGCCCATCTACACCCCCCACGTCGATACCGGCGATTACCTGGTGGTGATCAACGCCGAAAAGATCCACGTGACCGGCAACAAGTTGACCGACAAGAAGTACCACCGCTTTACGGGCTACATCGGCAACCTCAAGACCGAATCGCTGGCGCAGGCGCTCGAGCGCCACCCCGAGCGCGTGATCGAAATCGCGGTCAAGGGCATGCTGCCGAAGAACACCCTGGGCCGCGACATGTACCGCAAGCTCAAGGTCTACGCAGGCCCCAATCACCCGCACGCCGCCCAGCAGCCGCAAGTCCTGGATATTTGACATGACAACCACGCAGAATTACGGCACCGGCCGTCGCAAGTCCTCCGTCGCCCGCGTGTTCCTGCGCAAGGGCAGCGGCGCCATCAGCGTCAACGGCCGTCCGCTGGACGAGTTCTTCGGCAGGGAGACCGCGCGCATGATCGTGCGCCAGCCGCTCGAGCTGACCAAGAACACCGAGTCGTTCGATATCACCGCCACGACCTCGGGCGGCGGCACCACCGGCCAGGCCGGCGCCATCCGTCTGGGCATCGCCCGCGCGCTGGTGGAGTACGACGAGACGCTGAAGGGCGAGCTGCGCAAGGCCGGTTTCATGACCCGCGACGCCCGTGAAGTCGAACGCAAGAAGGTCGGCCTGCACAAGGCGCGCCGCGCCACGCAGTTCTCCAAGCGTTGATCGTCGCGGCGTCGTCGGTAGCGCGCGCGAAGCTTTATTGCCCCGTCGCCAAGCGGTAAGGCACCTGACTCTGACTCAGGCATTCGGTGGTTCGAATCCATCCGGGGCAGCCATCCAAAGTCGAAAGCAGCACGGGGCCACGCGGCCCCACCCGCAGAAGCCCGCCTCGTGCGGGTTTTTGCGTTTTGAAAAGGAGCGTACGGATCGATGGTCGCCAGCTTCATGCCGCCGTTCGTGGCACCCGAGGCACTGTTGCCGCACCTGCGCGAGCGTGGCTATGCGGTGGTGGATCCGTCGGGCGTGGGCACGCTCGCCGGGGTCGACAGCACGGCGCTGGACGCCCTGAGGCCGAGCTGGAACCGGCTGCTGCCCGACGTCTACCTCAAGGACGGCGGCAGCTACCGCAGGCGCCGCCATTCCTGCTTCATCGCCGAGGATGCGCAGCTGCGCCAGGTCGCGCACCGGGCGCACTGGCAGTCGCAGGAGTACAACGCGCTGCACGGCGGCATGCGCCGCTGGTTCGAACCGATCGAACCGGGCACCGTGACCCAACCCGCATGGCCGCGCCTGCTGCTGGCCCTGGCGCGGCTCGCCGACGCCCTCAAGGGCACGCAGCCCTGGTTCATCGAGGCCCACCAGTTCCGCATCGACACGGCCGACGGCATCGGCCGTCCGACCCCGGAAGGCGCGCATCGCGACGGCGTGGACCTGGTGGCGGTGATGCTGGTGCGGCGGCACGCGATCACCGGCGGCGAAACCCGCGTGTTCGCCGCCGCCGGTCCCGACGGGCAGCGCTTCACCCTGACCCAGCCGTGGACGCTGATGCTGCTCGACGACGAGCGCGTCATACACGAATCCACTCCGATCCAGCCGCAGGACGACTACGGTTATCGCGACACGCTGGTGCTGACGTTCCGCGCGGGTAACTTTCAGGGCGACGACTGATCAAGGGTGCCGCTGCCGTCCCGGAGCGTCACTAGGCGGAGGATTCGCTGCCACGGCGACTGATAACGCCCGACCGGCACGCGTAAACTAGCTGTCTCTCAACGCGGATCCCTGCACATGAAACTCGGCTCGATCAAGGAAGGAGGCCGCGACGGCACGCTGGTCGTGGTGTCGCGCGATCTGGCCCAGGCCGTGCGCGCGGCCGGCATCGTGTCCACGCTGCAGCAGGCGCTCGAAGACTGGTCCAACGTCGCGCCACGTTTGAACGCGCTGTCCGAATCGCTCCATGGCGGCGATGCCGACGGCGTGTTCGACCTCGACATGAAGGCGCTGGCCGCTCCGCTGCCGCGCGCCTACGAGTTCGTTGACGGCAGCGCCTACCTGCCGCACGTGGAGCGCGTGCGCAGGGCGCGCGGCGCCGAGGTGCCGGAAAGCTTCTACACCGACCCGCTGATGTACCAGGCCACCAGCGCCGGCTTCTACGGGCCGCGCGATGCGGTGCGCGTGGTCAGCGAGGACTACGGCATCGATCTGGAGGCCGAGATCGTGGTCGTGACCGACGACGTGCCGATGGCGGTGACCCCCGAACAGGCGGCCGCGCACATCCAGCTGGTCGGCCTGGTCAACGATGTCTCGCTGCGCAACCTGATCCCGGGCGAGCTGGCCAAGGGCTTCGGCTTCCTGCAGTCCAAGCCGCGCTCGGCGCTGTCGCCGGTGTTCGTGACGCCCGATGAGCTGGGGGAGGCCTGGCGCGACAGCAAGCTGCACCTGCCGCTGCTCACGCATATCAACGGCGAGTGGTTCGGCGCGCCGGAGGCGGGGGTCGACATGCAGTTCGACTTCTCGCAGCTGGTGGCGCACGCGGCCAGGACCCGGCCGCTGTCGGCGGGCGCGATCGTCGGTTCGGGCACCATCGCCAACCAGGACACGTCCAAGGGCGCGTCGTGCTTCGCGGAGCGGCGGACCGTGGAAACCTTGCGCGACGGCAAGCCGAGCACGCCCTTCATGAAGTTCGGCGACCTGGTGCGGATCGAGATGCTGGCCGCCGACGGCAGCAGCATCTTCGGCGCCATCGAACAGCGGATCGAACAGCAGCCCCTGCCCTGATCGCAGCTGCGGGCGGCGAGCCCAACGCACAAACTACGCAAAGCATTGATATCGACATCAAGAGGGATGCCCATGGCGGAGTCCTTGCTGCTGTATTCCTACTGGCGCTCCAGCGCCGCCTATCGCGTACGCATCGGCCTGAACCTGAAGGGCCTGGCGCACGAAATCGCGCCAGTGCACCTCGTCCGGGGCGGCGGGGAGCAGCATCGCCCCGAGTACGCCGCGCTCAACCCCCAGCGCCTGGTCCCCACGCTGGTCCACGGCGCGGCGGTGGTGCGGCAATCGCTGTCGATCCTGGAGTACCTGGACGACGTCTGGCCGCAGACCCCGCTGCTGCCGAGGAACGCCGCCGCGCGCGCGCGGGTGCGCGGACTGGCGCAGCTGGTGGCCAGCGACATCCACCCGCTGAACAACCTGCGGGTGCTGCAGTATTTCGAGCAGCATTGGAACCTGCCGCAGCCGGAGCGCGACGAGTGGGTCAGGCACTGGATCGTGGAAGGCTTCACGGCGCTGGAGGCGCTGCTGGCCGGCGACGCCGACACCGGCCGCTTCTGTC
>DATHAV010000406.1:0-3226 GCA_035296505.1 Pseudoxanthomonas sp. | reverse complement strand
CGGCCCGGCCCGTGGCTGGAGGGCTTCCGCCAGCTGCTCGCGTTCCCGCTGTACCTGACCGTGGTCTGGCTGCTGTGGGTCTACGGCGAACAGACCTCGCCGCTCGGCATGGCGTGGCTGCTCGGCGCCCTGACCGCGCTGGCGTTCGCTCTGTGGCTGCTCGGGCGCCGGCCCGCGATGCGTTCCCCAACGCTGCGCACGACCGCCGCCCTGGTGTCCGCGGCGGCGCTGGTGCTCGCGCTCGGCCTGCCGCTGTCGGCGCCCGCGCCGGCGCCGGCCACCGCCGGTGCGCGGACGACCGGCGATGCCGACGCCGAACCGTGGAGCGAGCAGCGCCTGGCCGAGCTGCGCGCGGCCAATCGGCCGGTGCTGGTCAACATGACCGCCGCCTGGTGCATCACCTGCCTGGCCAACGAACGCATGGCGCTGTCCACCGGCACCGTGCGCGAGGCGCTCGCCGCGCACGACGTCGCCTACCTCAAGGGCGACTGGACCCGCCAGGACGAGGCGATCACCCGCTACCTCCAGCGCTACGGCCGCAACGGCGTGCCGCTGTACGTGCTCTATCCCCCCGGCGGCGGCGCGCCACGCGTGCTGCCGCAATTGCTGACCCCGGACGGCGTCGCCGACGCCATCGGTTCGATGTGACCTTCCCAACCCTAAGGAGACCCACCCATGAAAACCCCGCTGCTCGCCGCCGCACTGACATTCGCCGCCGCCGCTGCGCTGACGTTCGGCGCCGCTCCCGACGCCGCCGCCGCCGCGACCGTCGGCCAGCCCGCCCCGGCCTTCAGGCTGGTCGATTCGAGCGGAACGACGCGTTCGCTGGCCGACTTCGCCGGCAAGACCGTCGTGCTGGAGTGGACCAACCACGAGTGCCCGTTCGTCAAGAAGCACTACGGTTCGGGCAACATGCAGGCGCAGCAGCGCGACGCCACCGCCAAGGGCGTGGTCTGGCTGAGCGTCAACTCCTCGGCCCCGGGCAATCAGGGCCACGTCGACGGCGCCGCCGCCGAACGGGTCCGCAGCCAGGCCCGCGCCGCGCAGACCGCCTACCTGCTCGACCCGGACGGCACCGCAGGACGCGCCTACGGCGCCAAGACCACGCCGCACATGTACGTCATCGATCCCAAGGGCGTGCTGCGCTACGCCGGCGGGATCGACAGCATTCCGAGCCCCAACCCCGCCGACATCGCCAAGGCCACCCAGTACGTGCCGCAGGCGCTGGCGGAGCTGGCGGCAGGGAAGCCGGTCAGCGTCAGCGTGACGCGGCCGTACGGGTGTTCGGTGAAGTACGCGAACTGATCGGGCGCCCGATGCTCCGGGGCGGCGCGGCCATCCCGGGGGAAGGCCATGCGGTGGCAGCGCGGCAACGCTCTTCTTCAGTCCGGCCCGCTCGAGGATGCTGTCGAGCGTGCCGAGTCTGATCCATCGCGCGTTTCCGGCGCCTGCTGGCCGCCGTGGCTGGCATTCAAGGAGCCTCCGTGAACGAGCCAACGGTCTGATAGCGCATTCATTGCGCCGCTGGCGATCGGAGCAGTGAACCGGCGTCCAAGATCGCTATTCCAGGGTTCAACCGCGATCCCACGCACTTTCCGCTCATCGGAGGCCTCTCCCCGCCTTTGGCTTGCGCGCCATTTACAGGGTCGATGGCCAACGACACCGTTCGGCCATGGTCAACGTGCGCCGCGTGCCAGTATCGAACGGTAGTTCAACGACCGCTACGCGGCGACGATGGATACGGGGCAGCCGCTGCGCATGGGCCGCTACCGGCAGCGAAAACGTTCGCCGGTAACCATGCGCAAGGTCGCTGAAGGCGTGATCCATCCCAGAGAATGGCCCGTCCGCGATCATCCTGGCCCGTGTCCGTTGCCAGCCGCCGGTGCGTTTCACGGCTGGCGCACGGCGCACGCGGTGCCGAGGCCGAGCCCACGCGTTCATGTTTTGCGGCATGATGGCGCGCAAAACCACATGCGGTACGGGAGTTTGTTGATGCGTGCCTGGAAGCCGATCCTCGTCCTTTGGATGCTGCCGCTGTTCGCGTGGGCCGCGGACCATTGCCCGCGCCTGCGCACGCAGACGGCGGCCGCCGATCCCGCCACCCGCATCGCGGCGCTCGCGTGCTCCGAACATGCGCTGTGGTTCCGCCCCTTCATCGACCGCAACGGCCGGATGGCCAGCAGTGCCGTCTCCGAAGCCGAGGCCCGCCCTCTCGAGGACGGCCAGAGCCGCGCCTGGCAGCGGGTGGCGCGCTACTGGCAGGAAACCGGGCTGCTGGGACAGGTGGCGCAGCTGCCCGGCGCCCAGGAATGCGCCGCGCCACCGGACCTGGGCATGACGGCGGCGGCGTGCCGCGGCTTCGTGATCGACAACGCGTGGTCCGCGGCCTTCGTATCGTGGGTGATGCGGCAGGCGGCGCTGCCGGGTTTCCGCGCCTCGGCCAGCCACATCGGCTACGTGCGCGATGCCTACCTGCGTCCCGACGCCAGCGCCTATCGCTTCACCGATCCGGCCAGCACCAAGCCCGCAGCGGGCGACATGCTGTGCTACGTGCGCCACGGCGGCCGCGCGTACGGCCACGATGGCCTACGCGCCGCGGCCGCGGGCGGCGGCGGCCTGGACATGCATTGCGAAGTCATCGTTGCCGTCGATCCCGACAACGACAGCACCGCCTACCTGATCGGCGGCAATGTGCAGCAGAGCGTGACGATGCGCCTGCTGCCGCTCAACCGCAATGGCCAGTTCTGGAACCTGCCCTACCGCGGCGGCGGCGAGTCGACATGCTCGCCGGACAACGAAGCGGCCTGCAACTTCAACCGCCAGGACTGGGCGGTGCTGCTGCAGCTCAAGCCGGCCGACGAACTGTCCCGGCTGCCCGGCGCGCCGCCGCCATCGCCGCTGACGGCGCCTTCGCCCACTTGCTGCGTGAACTGCGTGGTGGGTTCGGGCGTGCCGCGATGCCCGGCGCCCGAGACACCCTAGGAAGGGCGGCCGCTGCAATGCGAACGCGGCGAAGTGGCTCCTTTCAAGATTCGCAAAAGGGCTTGCGCGATTCGACGTCGCGGCTGTGATGTATGAGCGTGACTACGACGCGCGCTGCCTGCTCGAGCTCAAGGCGATCTGCCTGCAGTAGAGCTGACAGGTGCGCGCTTACGTCCCGATGACCCACCACGTCCACCTGCCGCTTATTCCACAGGAGATGGACGCTATCGGAAGAACGAGGCAG
>DATHAV010000405.1:0-1675 GCA_035296505.1 Pseudoxanthomonas sp. | reverse complement strand
GGCCGCAGCCCGTGCGCGGACAGGTAGCGGGTGTCGGTCCCCAGCAGGGCGGCGATCTGGGCGCCGGCGGAATGTCCGGCGACGAACAGCCGTGCAGGGTCGCCGCCATGCGTCCGGGCGTGGGCGTGCGCCCAGGCCACGGCCCGTGCCGCATCCTCGACGAAGCCGGGAAAGGTCGCCCGGGGGTAGGTTCGATAGTCGGCGACGATGGCGAGCATGCCGCTGTCGGCCAGACGGCGGCCCACGAAGCGGTATTGCGCGCGGCTGCCGGTCTTCCAGTTGCCGCCGTAGAAGAACACCACGACCGGGGCATCGACCGACGCGTTGGCCGGCCTGTAGACGTCCAGCGCCAGCCCGCGTTCGGCGTCATGGAGCACGCTGGCATCGGCCGCGCCCGCACCCACGTTGGCCACGCCCAGCGCCAGGCTCTGGCAGCCGCTCAGCAGCAGGGCCACGGCGCCGGCAAGCAGCGCCCTGAAACGGTGCGGCGTGGTCATAAGGCGGGGCGGCCGGGGGAAAACGGCATGGGCAACGGAACCAGCGGCTACGATGAGAGCCATGCATACGAACGCAGTACTGGATCTGGATGCAGCGTTGCGACAGGCGTCCGGCTGCATCGACGCGGCGGAGGCGCGCCTGCTCCTGGCGCATGTCCTGCAGCGGCCGCCGGCGTGGCTGTTCGCGCACGGCGACGAAGCGATGGATACGGCCATCGAACAGCGATTTCGGGCACTGGTGGAGGCGCGCGCAGCCGGGCAGCCGGTCGCCTATTTGCTCGGGCGTCGCGGCTTCTGGACGCTGGAGCTGGAGGTCACGCCGGACACGCTGATTCCGCGGCCGGAAACCGAGCGCCTGGTCGAACTGGCGCTGGCGCGGCTGCCGGGCGACGCGCCTTCGCAGGTGGCGGACCTCGGCACCGGCAGCGGCGCCATCGCGCTGGCGATCGCGGCCGAACGGCCGCATGCGCAGGTGCTGGCGACCGACGCCAGCGCGGCGGCCCTCGAGGTCGCTCGCGCCAACGCGACCGTGCACCGGCTCGGGAACGTGTCGTTCGGGCGGGGCAGCTGGCTGCAGCCGCTGCAGGGCCGATCGTTCGACCTGATCGCCAGCAATCCGCCGTACATCGCCGACCACGATCCCCACCTGGCGCAGGGCGACCTGCGTTTCGAGCCGGCGGCGGCGCTTTCTTCGGGCGTCGATGGCCTTGCGGCGATCCGCGAGATCGTGGCCGGGGCGCCGCCGCACCTGGTCGGCGGCGGCTGGCTGCTGCTCGAGCACGGCTGGGAGCAGGGTGCGGCGGTTGCCGGGTTGATGCGCGACGCCGGTCTGGTCGAGATCGCCACCCAACGGGATCTCGAACAGCGCGAGCGGGTGACGCTGGGGCGCAGGCCGCTGTAGCGATCGGCGGCGCAGGCGCGGGAATGCGGCCGTTCGCCGCAGCAATGTCCGACTCGTCGCGAAAGCCCAGGATCGTGCGTTCGAAAGCGAATCGGTCCGCCGCCATCGCCTGCGGCGCCGGCTGTCACGGGCGCCGCGTTAGACTGCCGCACCGAACCGCACCAGGCCTCGCCATGCGCACCCTGTATCCCGAGATCGGGCCGTACGATATCGGCACTCTCAAGGTCGACGGCCGCCACACGCTGTACTACGAACAGTGCGGCAATCCCGAAGGCAA
>DATHAV010000404.1:0-1919 GCA_035296505.1 Pseudoxanthomonas sp. | reverse complement strand
GGATTCGTGATCCGGGAGGAAGACGAGGAGCGCGGCCTCGGCCAGGCCACCGGCAACGTGCTGGTCAACGCGGGGCGGCTGTCGGGCAAGTCCAACGACGTGCTGGGCCAGCTGGGCCGGATACCGGCCGCCAACGTGGTGCGCATCGAGATCCTGGACGGCGCCACGCTCGACATCCCCGGGCTCTCGGGCCAGGTCGCCAACGTGGTCACCCGCAGCGGCGCGGCCAGCGGGTCCTGGCAGTGGCGCCCGGACTTCCGTTCGTACTACACCGATCCGCAGCTGACGCGCGGCGAGGTGTCGATCAGCGGCGCGCGCGGGCGCTTCGACTACACGGTGGGCCTCGCCAACCAGGCCAGTCACAGCGGCGCGGGCGGCCCCACCGACCTCTACGGCGCCGACGGCCGCTTCCGCGAACACCGGGAGGACGCGTGGACCGGCGAAAACGACCGGCCGTGGCTCAGCGGTCAACTGGTCTACCGCGGGCCCGATGGCGGGATGGGCAACCTCAACGCGTCCTGGCAAAAGGTGTTGTACGACTACGTGGAGGACGGCACGCGCACCGGGCCGGGTCTGCCCGATCGCCGGCGCAGCGTGCGCACCGAGCGGGGCGGCCACCACTACGAGGTCGGAGGGGACTACGAATTCGGCCTGGGCCCCGGGCGTCTGAAACTGATCGCGCTCGACCGGTTCACGCGCACGCCGTTCACGACCACGGTCGAGACCGCGTTCGCCGACGGCTCGCCTACGCTCGGCAGCCGCTTCAGCCGCGAGGGCGACGAACGCGAGCGCATCGGCCGGGCCGAATACCGCTGGACACGCGGTGGGGACTGGCAGCTGTCGGGCGAGTACGCGCTCAACGGCCTGGAAAGCGTTTCGTCGCTGTTCGAACGCGATGCGGCCGGCCTTTACCGGCCCGTGCCGCTGCCCGGCGGCACCGCCACCGTGACCGAAGACCGCTACGAAGCGATGGGCACCTATGGTCGCATGCTGGCGCCGGCGCTCGCCCTGCAGGTCAGTGTCGGCGGCGAGTACTCCAAGCTGGAGCAGGTGGGCGGCGGCGGGCTGGTGCGCTCGTTCACCCGACTCAAGGGACTGGCATCGCTGGCGTGGAAGGCAACGCCGGCGCTCGATCTCAACCTCAAGCTGCAGCGGCGCGTCGGCCAGCTCGACTTCTACGATTTCCTGGCGTCGGTCGACCTCAACGACGACCAGGTCAATGCCGGCAATCCGGACCTGGTGCCGCCGCAGACCTCGGAGCTGGAGCTGGAAGCGGTGCGCGATCTCGGCGCCTACGGCAACACCAGCCTGCACCTGTACGCGCAGCGCATCGACGACATCGTCGACACGATCCCCATCGGCGCCACCGGCGAGAGCCCCGGCAACATCGACAGCGCCACCCTGTACGGCATCGAATGGAAGGGCACGCTGGAGCTGGCGTCCCTGGGCTGGCGCGGCGCCAAGATCAACGCGCGCGCGCAGTGGCAACAGAGCGAAGTGCGGGATCCGCTGACTGGCGAGAAGCGTCCGATCAGCGACACGCTGGAAGATCTCGCAGAGCTCGGGCTGCGGCACGACGTCCCGGATACGCCTTGGGCGTGGGGCGCCGACCTTAGCTACGCCTTCTACTCGCGCGACTACCGGCTCACCGAAGTCGGCCGCTTCTGGGAAGGGCCGGTGTGGGACAGCCTGTTCGTGGAGCACAAGAACCTCAAGGGCGTGGCCGTGCGCTTCACCGTCACCAACCTGCTCGGCGCGCGCAGCATGTGGGACCGCGTGGTCTACGTGGACCGCCGCACCGGCCCGGTCGACTACTTCGAAGTGCGCAACCGCAGGATCGGGCCGATCTTCGCGTTCACGGTGTCGGGGAAGTTCTGACGCGCCGGCCCCGCGCCTGGAGGCAGACCGCGCTGGTCGAG
>DATHAV010000403.1:0-2045 GCA_035296505.1 Pseudoxanthomonas sp. | reverse complement strand
ACCCGACGGGTTTCATGAGTCTTGGGCAGCTGGCCCGTGACCTGCTGCATGCGCAGCGAGAACTGCTCCTTGCGCAGGTCGGTCAGGTGGGCGTTCAGCTCGTCGGCCGATTTGGCGCGGAGTTGCTTAAGTTCCATTAGCGCACCGTCCGGGTGACGAAAGTGGTGGTGACGGAAAGCTTGGCCGCTGCCAGACGGAAAGCCTCGCGCGCGATGTCCTCGGTGACGCCCTCGATCTCGTAGATCATGCGGCCCGGCTGGATCTGCGCGACCCAGTACTCCACGTTGCCCTTGCCCGAGCCCATGCGGACCTCGATCGGCTTCTTGGTGATCGGCTTGTCGGGGAACACGCGGATCCACATCTTGCCGCCGCGCTTGACATAGCGGCTGATGGAACGGCGCGCCGCCTCGATCTGGCGCGCGGTCAGCTGGCCGTGCGCCGTGGCCTTGAGGCCGTACTCGCCGAAGCTGACGAGGTTGCCGCTCCAGCTCAGGCCCTCGTTACGGCCCTTGTGCTGCTTGCGGTACTTGGTACGTTTTGGTTGCAACATCGCGGTTACCTCGCCTCACGGGCCGGACGCGACGGACGTTCGCCGCGCTCTGGGCGCGAGTCGTCCTGCTTTTCCTGGCCAACCTGGGAGAAGTCGAACACTTCGCCCCTATAAACCCACACCTTGATGCCGATGATGCCGTAGGTGGTCTTGGCCTCGGCGAACCCGTAGTCGATGTCGGCGCGCAGCGTGTGCAGCGGCACGCGGCCTTCGCGGTACCACTCCGAGCGCGCGATCTCGGCGCCGTTGAGGCGGCCGCCGACGTTGACCTTGATGCCCAGGGCGCCGAGGCGCATCGCGTTGCCGACCGCGCGCTTCATCGCGCGGCGAAACATGATGCGACGCTCCAGCTGCTGGGCGATCGACTCGGCCACCAGCTGCGCGTCGAGCTCGGGCTTGCGCACTTCGGTGACGTTGATGTGCGCCGGGACGCCCATCAGGTCGCTCACTTCCTTGCGCAGCTTCTCGATGTCCTCGCCGCGCTTGCCGATCACCACGCCCGGGCGGGCGGTGTGGATCGTCACGCGCGCCGTGTTGTTCGGACGCTCGATGGTGATCTTGGAGATGCCGGCCTGGGCCAGCTTCTTGCGCAGCATGTCGCGCACCTTGAGGTCGGCCTCCAGGTACTGCGCGTACAGGCCCTTCTTGGCGAACCACTTGGAATTCCAGTCCTTGGCGATGCCCAGGCGGATTCCGGTCGGATGAACTTTATGACCCATAGTCTTATTTGCCCTTGCCGGTGGCTTCGCCCACCACCACGGTGATGTGGCTGGTGCGCTTGAGGATACGGGTGCCACGGCCCTTGGCGCGGGCCATGAAACGCTTCAGCGACGGACCCTCGTCGACCATGATGGTGGTGACCTTGAGCTCGTCGACGTCGGCGCCCTGGTTGTTCTCGGCATTGGCGATCGCCGACTCCACCACCTTCTTGATCAGGTGGGCGGCCTTCTTGTCCGAGAACTTCAGCAGGTTGACGGCGCGTTCGGCGGAGAGGCCGCGCACCTGGTCGGCGACCAGGCGGGCCTTCTGCGGGGAGATGCGCGCGGTGCGCAGGATCGCTTTCGCTTCCATGGTCATCTCCTCAACGCTTGCCGGGCGCGGCTTTCTTGTCGCCACCGTGGCCCTTGAAGGTCCGCGTGACGGCGAATTCGCCGAGTTTGTGGCCGACCATGTTCTCGTTGATCAGCACCGGAACGTGGTTCTTGCCGTTGTGGATGGCGATGGTGAAGCCCACCATCTCCGGCAGGATCATCGAACGACGCGACCAAGTCTTGATCGGACGCTTGCTGCCCCCGGCCGCCTCCACCTTCTTGACGAGGTGGTGATCGACGAACGGACCCTTCTTGAGTGAACGTGCCATGGTCGATTAGCCCCTACGATCGCGGACGATGAACTGCTGGGTGCGCTTGTTGTGGCGCGTCTTGTAGCCCTTGGTCGGCACGCCCCACGGCGTGACCGGGTGCGGGTTGCCCTGACCGGCCTTGGCCTCGCCCCC
>DATHAV010000402.1:0-3710 GCA_035296505.1 Pseudoxanthomonas sp. | reverse complement strand
AGTTCGGGAACGAGACGTTCGCGCTGGCCTGGTCCAGCAACCCGGCGCCTTCGCTGTACAAGCAGGAGTACCTGCCGGCGGGCGAGGTGCTGGAGCAGTACCGCAGCATGTTCATGGTCGACATGACGCTCGACGGCGTCGCCCCGGCGCAGAAGGCGCTGCAGATGGTGGAGTCGCTCAAGGTCCGCAAGGCGAGCGACCTGTTGGTCAACTACGAGATCATCGTCAACGAGGCCGGAGACATGATCGTGCTCGACTTCGCGAGGTCCGCGCCCGGCGCCGACGGCCGTCTCATCGTGGAATGGAACGCCTACCGGTACGAGCCGTACGCTGGAGGTTCGGTACTGACGGCCATCAGCCGCCGCGCCTATGGCGAGGAGGTGGACGATTTTCTCAGAAACAGGCTGCGCCCCTTGCGCACCGCCGACATCTCCACACTGACCGCGATGCCAACGCTGCGGCCAAAGATCATCTAGCAGTAGGGGATTCAAGCTGCGGAAAACTTGGCGCTGGCTCGGCTTGCGACCATGCATAGCGCTACCTGCGCTTCAGGCGCGGCGCAGGACCAGCTCGTGCACAAATTGGCTGCCGAAGAACGCCAGCAGCAGCAGTCCCATCGCCAGCAGCGTCCAGCGTACCGCGCGCGCGCCGCGCCAGCCGTAGCGCCGGCGGCCCACCAGCAGTGCGCCGAAGGCCAGCCACGACAGCACGCTGAGCACGGTCTTGTGCACCAGCGCCTGGGCCAGCAGGTCTTCCACGAACAGCACGCCAGTCAACAGGGCGGCGGTCAACAGCGTAAAGCCCACGGCGATCGTCCGTAACAGCAGGTCTTCGAGCTCGGTCAGCGGCGGCAGCGCGCGCAGCCAAAGGTGGAACTCGCGCCGTCGCAGCGCGCGGTCCTGGGCCCACAGCATCAGCGCCTGCAGCGCGGCGATGGCCAGGGCGGCGTACGCCAGCAGGGCCAGCCAGGCGTGAAGTTGAAGGCGCCAGTCGCGCGGCTCGGTGGGCACGTGCCCGTACAAGCGATAGGCCAGCAGCAGCAGCGCCGCCAGCGGCAGCGCGATCACGCCGAGCGCTCCCATCCGGCCCTGCGCGCCCACCAGCGTGATCATTGCCGCCATGCCCAAGCTGACCAGCGACAGCGCGGCGAAGAAGTGCATGTCAGGGCCACCCGCCGTCCGCGCCGCGACCACTACGTGATAGGCGCCGTGCAGCATTACCCCCGCCAGCGCCGGCCAGCACCATGCGCGCGGACTTTCCCTTTTTCCCGCCGCCATCGCGTGCGCGAGCACGACGGTGGCGAGCAGGTAGAACACGATGGCGATGAGAACGATTGTCATCGGGAGAGTGTCGCATAGCTGGCGTATCGACAAATGCGGGACCGAACCAACCGCAGCCAGGCCGGCCGGGGCTCGGCCCGAAGCGGCCAGCGCTATAATCCGGTTCCGATTTCGCACTTCAGTCGTTCCCCATGTTCGAGTCCCTGACCCAGCGCCTGTCCGGCACCATCGAGCGCCTGCGCGGCCGCGGCCGCCTGAGCGAGGAGAACATCCGCGAGGCCACCCGCGAGGTGCGGATCGCGCTGCTGGAAGCCGACGTCGCGCTGCCGGTGGTGCAGGCGCTGATCGAGCGCATCAAGGTGCGCGCGGTCGGGCAGGAGGTGCTGAAGAGCCTGACCCCGGGCCAGGCCCTGATCAAGATCGTCCGCGACGAGCTGACCGCGGTCATGGGCTCCGCCGCGACCGACCTCAATCTCAACGTGCCGGCGCCGGCGGTGATCCTGATGGCCGGCCTGCAGGGTGCCGGCAAGACCACCACGGTCGCCAAGCTGGCCAAGCACCTGAAGGAACGACGCAAGAAGAAGGTGATGGTGGTCAGCGCCGACGTCTACCGCCCCGCGGCCATCGAGCAGCTCAAGACGTTGGCCCAGCAGGTCGGCGTGCTGTTCTTCCCCTCGTCGGCCGACCAGAAGCCCGAAGCCATCGTGCGCGCCGCCATCGACGATGCGCGCAAGTCCTTCGCCGACGTGCTGATCGTCGATACCGCCGGCCGCCTGGCGATCGACGAGGCGATGATGGCCGAGATCAAGGCCCTGCATGCGGCCGTGAACCCGGTCGAGACCCTGTTCGTGGTCGATTCGATGACCGGCCAGGACGCGGCCAACACCGCCAAGGCGTTTTCCCAGGCGCTGCCGCTGACCGGCGTGGTCCTGACCAAGACCGATGGCGACGCGCGCGGCGGCGCGGCGCTGTCGGTGCGCTACATCACCGGCAAGCCGATCAAGTTCATCGGCGTGGGCGAGAAGCCCGACGGCCTGGACATCTTCCATCCCGACCGCGTGGCCAGCCGCATCCTGGACATGGGCGACGTGCTGTCGCTGGTCGAGCAGGTGGAGCAGAACGTCGACCGGGACAAAGCCGCCAAGCTGGCGGCCAAGGTCGCCAAGGGCAAGAAGTTCGACCTTAACGACATGCGCGACCAGCTCGAGCAGATGCAGAACATGGGCGGCATCGGCGGGCTGATGGACAAGCTGCCCGGCATGGGCCAGGTGCCCGATTCGGTCAAGGCCCAGGTCACCGGCAAGGAGGTGCCGCGCATGGTCGCGATCATCGGTTCGATGACCAAGAAGGAGCGCCGCGACCCCGCGCTGCTCAATGGCTCGCGGCGCGCGCGCATCGCCCGCGGTTCGGGAACCACGCCGGCCGACGTCAATCGCCTGCTCAAGCAGTACCAGCAGATGGAAAAAATGATGGGCAAGATGGCCAGCGGCGGCATGAAGGGCCTGATGCGAGGCATGAAGGGCATGATGGGCGGCCGCGGCGGCGGCATCCCGTTCCGGTGAAGCGGTCGGAGTGGCAGGCGCGATCGGGACGGCGTTCTTTCGATAACTTCGATGCCCGTGCACAGTATTGAGTAGACGCGGCCAGCGCCACCGGTCATTGTCTTGAACCACACCTTGCTAAACGGCCGACCAGTCGCCGACGACGATTTGCGGGCGCTCGCGCTGGTCAACTACGGTCACTTCACCTCGATGCAGGTTCGCGACCGATCGGTGCAGGGGCTCTCTCTGCACCTCCAGCGACTGCAGCGCGCTACGGCCGAACTCTTCGCCAGTGCGCTTGACCTGGCGCAACTACGCGCCTGGCTGCGGGCGCCAGTCGCGTCCGAGCCGGACTGTTCGCTGCGGGTAACCGTGTTCTCCCGCGCGTTCGACCATCGCCGGCCCGGCGAAACGGTCGCTACCGACGTGCTGGTGACGACCGCGCCAGGCGCGACTCCGTCGCCGCATCCGGTGCGGGTCAAGTCCTATGCGTTCGCGAGGCCGCTGCCGCATCTCAAGCATGTCGGGACGTTCCCGCTGTTCCATCACCGCCGGCTCGCGCTGCAGGCCGGGTTCGACGATGCGCTGTTCGTGGACGCAGGCGGGCTCATCGCCGAGGGTTCGGTCTGGAACCTGGGCTTCTGGGACGGCTATCGCGTGGTCTGGCCGCAGGCACCCGCGCTGCGGGGAGTGGCCGAGCAACTGCTGCAGGGAGGGCTGGCGGCCGCGGGGGTGGCGCAGGAAATCCGCCCGCTGCGGCTGCAGGAACTTCTAGGGTTTACCGCGGCTTTTGCCTGCAACGCGACCGGCCTGCGGGAGATCTCGGGAATCGACGCCGTCGGTTTCCCCGATGGCGACGAGCTGATGCCGATCTTGCGCGGCGTGCTCG
>DATHAV010000401.1:0-5632 GCA_035296505.1 Pseudoxanthomonas sp. | reverse complement strand
AGAAGTTTCCGATGCTTGCGCATAACTACCTCACTGACACTCGTTGTGTCGCATATTATTGGCCCACAGCGCACAGGTACGGCCCGCCACGGAGTTGTTGTAGGCGCTTTGTGCTATTCCAGAATTTGATACGGCACCATGATAGATTCCGGAGAACCCTAAGCACACATTGTTAGCTGCTCATTCGCCACCACAAGCGTTGATCATGTCCTGCCGAAAGGCAAAGTCACATCCGTCTTTCCCACCTCCCATAGCCCAACATGTATCGTGTCCATTGCAAGCATCGCGAAAACTGACTCCGGGATATGGGGCTTGGAAGTCGCCAGAATACGTAGGACGAGCAGCGATCTCTAAAGCAGCATCTGCGAAGATATTAGCTAATCTGCCGGTACCACATCCATTAGCCTGAAAGGGAGGCTGTCCGGGAACAAGGATTCCTGGGGAGGGCGGGGGACTGCTCAGACTACAATTGGCAGGCTGCGATGCTTTCAGGTTTCGGCAGAACTTGGGTTTCTCAATAGGAACATCCTCGATCAGGTCAGGTATGAGCTGCTCGTACATCATGAGATCCTCCATTCATTGCAAATCCCGCATAATTGCTTCACACGCCGTTCCTTGGCATAAAATTGTTCCTCCGCCCACTCTTGGGGCAGTAACAACTACCGGTGGGAAATTGGTTTGTGCGGTCGCTTGAAAAATGATTGCAGCCAGTGCTCCAACAACAATGAATTTCCAATTCATGTGAGTTTTCGCTGAGCTATGGTTGATATGCAGGTGAAGATCATGTTTCTCCCTTCATCCTGAACGTCGGTTCATCATCAGACTGGAGCTGGGAAATACATGTGAAGGCGCGGCGGCAGGTTATGTGGCCACCTTCCATAATCCGCTGCTGGTCGATCATTGGCGTTGACGTTGGTTTTGGAGCATGACTTTGGCAGTAGCGATGCCGTCTCGCACATCCGGGGCTGTGGCCAGTGTTGTGTTCCAGCAGGCGACACGCTGGCAGTACAGGGTCCAAGCGTGTCAGGGAGTGGTCCGAGCGTCAGCGGATTCCCAGCGCCCGGCAGCGGCGTCGCATAATGGCCGAAGGAGGTGCGGCCATGCACGGTGAGGGATTGGAGCTGGCGCTGGTGTTCCTGCTGGCGGCGGTGCTGGCGGTGCCGGTGTTCAAGCGCTTCGGGCTGGGAGCGGTGCTCGCCTATCTGGTCGCGGGGGCGGTGCTGGGCCCTTCGGGAATCGCGGTGGTCGAGGACGCCGACCGGGTGCTGCGGGCCGCCGAAATCGGCGTGGTGATGATGCTGTTCGTGATCGGCCTGGAGCTGTCGCCGTCGCGGCTGCGGGTCATGCGCAAGCCGATCTTCGGCGCCGGAGGCGTGCAGGTATTGCTGAGCGCGGCGGCGCTGGGCGCCTTGCTGATGGCGATCGGCCTGCACTGGAAGACCGCGCTGGTCGTGGGCGCGGGCTTGGCGCTGTCCTCCACCGCGGTGAGCCTGCAGCTGCTGTCCGAGCGCAAGGAGCTCAACACCGACCACGGGCGGCTGGGCTTTGCGATCCTGCTGTTCCAGGACCTGGCGGCGATCCCGCTGCTGGCCGCGATCCCGCTGATCGCCGGGGCGCGGGACGAAACCCTGACCGGCGCCGCCGTGCTGGAGGCGGTGGGCGCGATCGTGGCGGTGGTCTTCGGCGGGCGCCTGCTGCTGCGCCACGTGTTCCGCATGGTCGCGCGCACGCGCATGCCCGAGGTGTTCACCGCCAGCGCGCTGCTGGTGGTGCTGGGCAGCGCCTGGATCATGCAGCTGGCCGGGCTCAGCGCCGGACTGGGCGCCTTCCTGGCCGGCGTGCTGCTGTCCGATTCGGAGTTCCGCCACGAGCTGGAATCCCAAATCGAACCGTTCAAGGGCCTGCTGCTGGGCCTGTTCTTCATCGCGGTGGGCATGGACATCGACCTGCGCCGGGTGATGGCCGAACCGGCGCTCATCGCCGCCGGGGTGGGCGCGCTGCTGGCGGTGAAGTTCGGGATCCTGATGCTGGTCGGAATCGGACCCGGCCGGCTGCTGGCGCGCTCGGCGCTGATGCTCGGCAGCGTGCTGTGGCTGGGCGGGGAGTTCGCCTTCGTGGTGTTCAACGAAGCCGGCCGCGTGGGACTGCTGGAAGAGGCGGCGCGGGACCGGCTGACCGCCATCGTCGGGGTCTCGATGGCGCTCACGCCGCTGCTGTTGATCGGCATGGCGCGGCTGCTCGAGGCCATGAACCCCCCCGCGCCGCGCCGCGAATTCGATGCCTTCGAGGACGCCGCCGCGCAGCCCCAGGTGCTGATCGCCGGCATGGGGCGCTTCGGCCAGATCGTCGCCCGCCTGCTGACCGCCCAGCGCATCCCGTTCGTGGCGCTGGAGCACAGTCCGGAACAGGTGGAGGACCTGCGCCGCTTCGGCAGCCGGATCTACTTCGGCGACCCGACCCGCCCCGAACTGCTGCGTGCCGCCGGCGCCGCGCACGTCAAGGTCTTCGTCATCGCCATGGACGACACCGAAACCAACATCCGCGCCACGCGCCTGGTGCGGCGCATGTACCCGCAGGCCAGGATCCTGGCGCGCGCCCGCAACCGCCAGCACGCCTGGCGGCTGATGGACCTGGGGGCGCAGGCGTACCGGGAGACCTTCGGCTCCAGCCTGGAAGTGGGCGAACAGGTGCTGCGCGCGCTGGGCCTGCCGCCCGATTCGGCCGCCGACCACGCGCGCCGGTTCCGCGAGCACGACGAAGCGCTGCTGCGGGCGCAACACCTGATCTACGACGACGAGGCGGCGGTGGTGCAGAGCGCGCGCGACGCGCGCGAGGACCTGCAGAAGCTGTTCGAGGCCGACGTGGGCGACCCGTCGGTGCTGCCGACGCCGGTGCCGCCGCTGCGCGATCCCGACCGGCCCGCCTAGCCGTTGCAGCCGGCCCGCGGTCCTAGCGCGATTCCCGCAGGAAGCGGGCCATCGAGGCCCCCGACATCGCCGGCGCGAACTCGGCCGCGACATCGATGAAGCCGCGCATCACCGCGATTTCGCGCGGAGTGCGGTTGAGGGCATCGCGCAGGTCGGGATCGGCGCCGGCGCGCAGCAGGCGCTGGACCACGCGCAGCAGGCCGTGCAGGGCGGCCAGGTGCAGCGGACCGAAGCCGCGGGGGTCCTGCACCTCGAGCGAAACCTCTTCTTCCAGCAGGCGCTCCAGCGCGGCCAGCACCACGTCCTCGTCGCAGGCGGTGCCGGGCTCGGCGCGCGCGCCCAGCAGCAGCAGCAGCGGCGTGACCGAACCGGCGGCAACGCGCTCGGACTCGGCGCCCGCCAGCAGCAGGGTGTCGAACAAAGCCACCAGGCGCGGCCTGTCGCGGGCGATGAAGCCGAACAGCGCGGCGCAGTGCAGCGGCGTCAGTCCCTGCCCGTCGCTGGCGTGGACGTCGGCACCCGCGGTGAGCAGGCGCGCGACGATATCGGGCAGGCCCAGCGCGGCGGCCAGCATCAGCACGGTCACGCCGCCGGGCAGGCGGTGCTCGATCTGCGCGCCGCACGCCAGCAGATCGTGGACGATCTCGGTCTGGCGCATGCTGACCGCCGCCGACAGCGGCGTGGCGCCGGTGTCGGCGGCGTGCTGCGGGTCGGCGCCGCGGCTGACCAGCAGGTCGACCGTGGCCCGGTGGCCGCCGCCGGCGGCGCGCAGCAGCCCGGTACAGCCTTGGGCATCGGGCGCATCGACCGGAAATCCCAGATCGAGCAGCCGCCGGACCGCGTCGGCATCGCCGGCCATGGCGGCGGCCGGCAGGTCCGAAGCCCGCAGCGCGCGCTTGGGCAACGCCCAGCCGCGCCAGTCCAGCCAGTAGGCCAGGTCGCGGCGGCCGCTCGCCAGCGCCACGCCCAGCGGTGTCTGCCCGTCGGCGGCCCGCGCGTGCGGCGAGGCGCCGTGGACGATCAGGCGCTTGAGCAGGCCCTCGCGGCCCAGCGCCGTGGCCAGGTGCAGGGCCGACATGCCCTGGCCGTCGCGCGCTTCGCGATCCACGCCCAGCTCCAGCAGCCGTTCCATCAGGCGCGACCAGCCCAGGCGCACGGCCAGCGACAGCGGCCGGTCGCCGGCCCGGGAGGCGCCGAAGGGATCGGCGCCGCGTTCCAGCAGGTCCAGCGCCAGTGCTTCCAGCGACGGGGCATGCGTATCGTCAGTCGGATCGCGCTGGACGCAGGCGGCCATGAACCGGGCCAGGCCGCCGGCACCGGCCGGCGACAGGCCACGCTGCACAAGCACCGCGAGCACCGGCAGCGCCTCGGAGCCGCGGGCCAGCTGCGCGAACAGCGGGATGTCGCCGGCGGCGTTGCGGGCCTCGGCGACCGCGCCATGCATCAGCAGCCACTCCATGCGCCGCGGCGATGCCGCAATGCCGGGATCGTGCAGGAGCCCGCCCAGCTCCAGGGCGGGACACAGCGCGGCCACCGCCTCCAGCCCGGCGCAGTCGTCCGCCTGCAGGCCGTCGCGAACCAGGCCGATCGGCGCCCGGTCCGGTGGCGCCAGGTCGTCCTGGCCGCTGGCGACCGCCGACGGCAGCGGATAGGAGGGGTCGAGCGCGGACACGATGGCCCAGCGCCCCGCTTCGGCCGCGAACTCGACCGCGCGCCGGCCATTGGCATCCGGCTGCGCGGGGTCCACGCCCAGCGCCAACAGGCGCCGGACCAGGACAGGCGATACCGATTCGGCGCTGCAGGTCAGAACCAGCGCGTTGCGCTGCCGGCCGTCGACCGCGGCGACCAAAGAGCCGGCCTCGACCAGCGCTTCGACCGCGGCCAGCGATCCGCCGCGGGCCGCTTCCAGCAGCGGCGTGCGCCCGGCGTCGTCGCGGGCGTGGGCATCGGCGCCGGCCGCCAGCAGCACGCCGATGATTTCCACGTGCCCCGCCCGGGCCGCCTGATGCAGTGCGCTGCGGCCGCGGCCGTCGCGGCTGTCGACCTTGGCCTTGTGCTTGAGCAGCAGCTGCACGCCGACCGGGTCGTCTTCGTCTGTGCCCGCGGCCGCCAACAGCACCGGCTGGCCGTGTTCGGGCATCGGCTTGGCGCCGCGCTCGAGCAGGAACTTGGCCAGGCGCCAGTTGCCGGCGACGCAGGCCACGCCCAGCGGAGTCAGGCCATCGCGATTGAGCGCGTCGATCTCGGCCGCGGCGTCGAGCAGCAGCGCCGCCACGCCCGCATCGGAGCTGCGCGCGGCGTGGTGCAGCGGCGTGGTGCCGTCGGCATCGGCGGCGCGCGGATCGGCGCCGTTGGCCAACAGCGTGGTCACCGCGTCCGGACGGCCGTGCCAGCTGTCGCGGGTGGCCGCCAGCAGCGGCGTCATGCCGGCGTGAGCGTGGTTGAGATCGATGCCGTGGGCGATCAAGGCCCGCAGCAGGCGCAGGTCCGGCAGTACCGCGGCCAGCGCGGCCAGGCTGCGCTGGTCGCGCTGGGACTCGGGCGGCCGCGCATGCGGATCGGCGCCCGCATCCAGCAACTGCAGCGCACGTTCGACCCGGCCGGCCCGGGCGGCCTCCAGCAGCGCGGCATCGTGGTTTTCGTCCGGCGCGGCCGCTGCCGGTACGGCCGGCGCGTCCAATGGCGCGAACGTTTCGGCAGGCGCC
>DATHAV010000400.1:0-1647 GCA_035296505.1 Pseudoxanthomonas sp. | reverse complement strand
CGATCAGGCTTTTGACCAGGAGGTGCATGGGGAACTCCGGAGATTCAGGCCGCGGCGTGCGGCAGGGCGGGGGAAGGAGCGGGCAGGGTCGAACGCCGGCCTGCGGCCAGACGCAGCAGCGAGGGCACCAGCACCACCGTGCACAACAGGCTCAGGGCGACGCCGCCGACGGTGACCGCCGCCAGGCCGCGGTAGATCACCGCGCCGGGGCCGGGGTTGATCGCCATCGGCAGGGCGCCGAACACGCCGGTGAGGGCGGCGATCATGATCGGGCGCAGGCGCTGCTCCAAAGCCTGCTGCAGGGCTTGGTCGATGCCCGCGCCGGCGCGCTGCGCGTCGCGCGTCTGCGCCACCAGCAGGATCGCGTTGTTGATCACCATCCCCAGCAGCATCACGAAGCCGATCATCGACAGCAGGTCCAGCGTCTGCCCGACCGCCAGGTCCAGCGCCAGCAGGCCCAGAATGCCGCCGAACACCGCCATCGGCAGGGTCGCCATGACCAGGCCGCTGTCGCGCATGGAGCGGAACATCGCCGCCATGATCAGGAACAGCACCAGCAGGGCCATCGCGAAGTTGCCGCCCATGGTGCGCACCATCGCGCTCAGGCGGTCGGCGCTGCCGGAGATGCGGATGGCGGCGTCCGGCGGCAGCGCCTGCTGCAGCGCAGGCACCACTTCGCCATTGACGATATCCAGCGCCGCTTCCAGCGACAGGTCGGCGGGCGGATCGACGGTCAGGGTCAGCGTGCGGCGCCGGTCGATGCGCCGGATCTGGTTGGGCGCGATCACGGTCTCGACCTGCGCCAGTTCGCCGAGGCTGAGGATGCCGCCGGCAGGCGTGGCCAGCGGGGTGCCGTCCAAACCATCGACCGAGGGGTCGCGATCGCCGCGCAGGATGATCGGCAGTCGGCGTTCGCCGTCGAAGTGCTCGCCCAGCCACTGGCCTTCGCCCAGCGTACGCACCACCGCGCCGAGCTCTGGCCGGCTCCAGCCGATCTCCGCCAGCCGCCGGTCGTCGGGGTTGACGCGCAGCTCCGGGGTACCTGCGTCGGCGTTGGGCCAGGCCTGCACGTTGGCTCCAGGGAACTTCTCGCTCAGCAGGCGCCGGCCGGCTTCGGCGGCGCGCGTCAGCGCTTCGCCATCGGCATGCTGCAGATGGATCGCGATGGCGCGGGCGGAGCCGCCGAAGCTGCCGAACAGCTCGCCCTCGCTGGCGAAGGCCCGCGTGTCCGGGAATCCGACCACGATCTCGTCGCGCACGATGCGCTCCAGTTCGCCGATGTCGGCCGGGTCGGACACGCGCGCGCCCAGCGAGCCGCCGCCCGGCCACAGGTTGAGGTACCAGTTGCTCAGCTGCGGCGCCTTTTCGCCCTCCATGTACGGCCGCATGCGTTCCAGCAGGACCGGCGCGATCTCCTCGTCCACTCGCTCCGGGCTCATGCCCGGCGGGAAGTTGAAGAACGCATCGACGGCCGCGCGCTTGACCGGCGGCAGATAGTCCACCTGCGGCAGCAGCGCCAGCGCCAGCGCCGTCGGCGCGACCACCAGCCCGGCCAGCCAGCCGAGCTGGCGCCGCCGCCCCTGGGTGGCGCGCAGCGCCCAGGCGCTGACCCTGCGCCAGGTCGCGCCGCGGTCGGCGCGGTCTCCG
>DATHAV010000399.1:0-2317 GCA_035296505.1 Pseudoxanthomonas sp. | reverse complement strand
TGTCATCCTTATGCCGGTGCCAGCCTGTGGCGGTCCTGCTGAGCCTCGAGAATCAGAAGGGATCTCCTCTCGCAAAGAATGAGGTTCTGGAGGGACGAGACGGTACCATCTCCATTGCCATGCCCCGCGACGTCCATGAGTCCATTGTTAAGTCCCGTGGCTACCGTGATATCGGCCCTGAGCTCGTCTGGGAAGAGCGGTTAGAGATCAGGCCTTCGCTGCATACAGGCGATGCCTGGCGATTCGTTCAAGCCGACGCCGCTTCGCGGGGGCGGCTTAACTCAAGCGGCATATAACCCGCAGCAACCCGTGCTAACCGACAGGCTGGCGCGCCGCGTCGTCTTCCTGGTCGTAATTCACCAGCAGCGCGGCGCAGCGCGCGTACGAGGATTCGATGCGGTCGAGCGAGCGCAGCACCTGCTCGCTCGCACCGCTTCCCATCTGGTGCCGCAGCGCGCTGCACGCGAAGCCGATGACGTTGACCTCGTTGCGAAGGTCGTGGACCAGCGTCTTGACCTCAGCGCTCCGGTCCTTGGCGCTGTTGCCGGAAGCCGTCATTCGTGCCGCCCCAAATGGTTGTGGATCGTGCGGACGCTGACGCCCAGGCTGCGCGCGGCGGCGGTCTTGTCGCCACCGTGGAACGCGAGGGTCTTGCGCAGCATCTCGGCCTCCACGTCGCGCCAGGACATCCCGACGCGAAAGTTCACGCTGGCGCTGTCGTCGGGGTTGCTCTGCGGGAAGCGGGCCGGGTTGGGTATCACGTTGACCAGGGCGCCCTCGGCGCGCAGGAAGCCGCGCTCGACCGCGCCCATGAGTTCGCGCACGTTGCCCGGCCAGGGATGCACGCGCAGCGCCGCCAGGCAGCGATCGTCGATGCGCTTGTTCGCGCCATGGCGCTCGTTGAGGCGGCGCAGGAAGCAGTGCGCCAGCAGCTCCAGGTCGTGTTGGCGTTCGCGCAGCGGCGGCAGTTCGATGGTGTAGTGGGCGAGACGGTAGTAGAGGTCCTGGCGCAGCGATGGCCCCGGTTCGCCGCCGTGGCGGTGGGTGGCGGCGATGATGCGCACATTGAGCCTGATTTCTTCGGTGCCGCCCACGCGCACCACCGACCCGGTCTCCAGCACCCGCAGCAGGTACACCTGGAGCGCCTGCGGCATGTCCCCGATCTCGTCCAGGAACAGCGTGCCGCCCTGCGCCTGCTCGAAGAAGCCGTGGTGGCGCTGGTTGGCGCCGGTGAAACTGCCGCGCTCGTGCCCGAACAGCTGGCTGGCCAGCAGGTCTTCGGGAATGGCGCCGCAGTTCACCGCAAGGAATCGCCCATCGCGGCGCGGACTGGCTTCATGGATCGCGCGTGCCACCACGTCCTTGCCGGTCCCGGTCTCTCCGGTCAGCAGCACGTTGATGTCGAACGGCGCCACCCGCAGCACTTCGCGGCGCACCGCCTGCATCTGCGGACTGTCGCCGATCAAGCCGAAGGACTGATCGCCCAGATCGGCGACGCTGCTGCGGAAACGCCGGCGCGCGTGTTCGAGCAGCTGTCCGAAGCGCTCCGGCGGCAGCGGCTTGGTCAGGAATTCGGTAGCCGGCGTGGACACCGCGCGCGCGGCGTTCTCCAGCGAAGGACTGCCGGTGACGAACACGATGCGGCCCTGATGCGCCGGAGTGATGTGATCGAGGACGTCGAAGCCGCTGCCGTCGGGGAGCGACATGTCCAGCAGCACCAGGTCCGGGTCGTTGGCGGGAAGCCAGGCGCCCGCATCGGCCACGGTGTGGAACTGCCTGGTAGCGAAACCGTGGTCCTTGGCTACCGCGGCAGCCATGGAGGCAAAGGCAGTATCGTCGTCGACGATCGCGAACGTGGGGGCCGGCATGGGTGGATTGTTTCGCTTCGCTGTGGTGACTTGCGGAATCTGACCGAAGATTC
Organism: Pseudoxanthomonas sp.; assembly: GCA_035296505.1. Classification (GTDB taxonomy): domain Bacteria; phylum Pseudomonadota; class Gammaproteobacteria; order Xanthomonadales; family Xanthomonadaceae; genus Pseudoxanthomonas_A. Next base: position 396 of record DATHAV010000399.1, on the reverse strand, counting down.
GTTAGCGATCCGCGAAGCGCATGTGCAGGCATGTGCCGGCCCGCTAACGAAGCGCACTCTGAACAGGGCTCCCTTTGCACAAGGTTCTGGATGGCGCTGCTTCACCTCGATTTGGATGCGCGGGTGGCACGGTGTTCGCCTGGCGATAGCCCCCGCGCACGTTAAAGACCGCCTTGAACCTGACCCACCTGCTGCACGATTTGTCCCGCAGGCGCTGCGCTCGTCCGCGCTGCGCCGAGTGTCCGAACCCGGCACGCTGCGGATCGGCTACCTGTCCGCGCGCCCGTGGATCTACCGCGGCGGCGCCGGCCTGCACGGGCACGACGCCCAGGCGGCGATGCGCCTGGCGCAGTCGCTGAAGGCGCGGGCCTGGTTCGTCGAATGCCGGGCGGGCGA
>DATHAV010000398.1:0-5780 GCA_035296505.1 Pseudoxanthomonas sp. | reverse complement strand
TCGCGGTGGAACGCGCGCACGTCCTCCCAGCCCTGCTCGCGCGCGTGCTGGGCCAGGGTTTCGGCCAGGTACACCGAGCGGTGCTTGCCTCCGGTGCAGCCGAACGCGATGGTGACGTAGCTGCGGGTTTCCCCGCGCAGCCGCGGCAGCCAGTGGTCCAGGAAGCCGTTGACCTGATCCACGTACTCCGCCACCTCCGGCTGCGCGTCCAGGTACTCGCGCACCGCGCGATCGCGTCCCGAAAAAGGACGCAGTTCGGGATTCCAATGCGGGTTGGAGAGGACGCGGGCGTCGAACACGAAGTCGGCGTCGCCCGGCACGCCGCGCTTGTAGGCGAAGGATTCGAACAGCAGCGACAGCGACGCGCCCCGATCGCTGCCGAAGTCGGAGATGATCCGCCTGCGCAGCTGGTGCACGTTGAGCGCGCTGGTGTCGATGAGGATGTCGGCGTCGTTGCGCAGCGGCGCGGTGATCTCGCGCTCGCGCGCGATGGCTTCGATCAGCGGCAGCCCGGCGTGCGACAGCGGGTGACGGCGGCGGGTGTCCGAATAGCGGCGCAGCAGGACTTCGTCGCCGGCGTCGAAGAACAGCAGCTGCCCCGACAGGCCCAGGTCCGTCACGTGCGCGCGCCACTGCACCAGCTTGGACAGGTCGCCGTGGCGGCTGCGCACGTCGATGCCCACCGCCACCTTCTGCGGCAGCACGTCGTCGCGCATCAGGCTGCGCACGAACGCCGGCAGCAGCTCCACCGGCAGGTTGTCGATGCAGTAGAAATCCAGATCCTCGAAGGTCTTCAGCGCCACCGACTTGCCGGAGCCGGAGAGGCCGCTGACCACCACCACGGTGGTGGCGGGCGGCGCGGGCGACGCGCCGGGTTGGGCCTGGAGATCGGCATCGGCGCTCATGGCGCGCTGCGCTCCAGCAGGTTGCTGTGGCGGGCGATGAACATCGCACCCGGGTCGATGCCTTTGGTGCGCAGGATGTGCAGCCGCGTCGCCGCTTCGGTCAGCACCGCCAGGTTGCGTCCGGGCATCACCGGCAGGGTGATCAGCGGCACGTCCAGGTCCAGCACGTGGCGGCTGCCCGAATCGCCGGTCAGGCGCTCGTAACCGTGCGGATTGGGCTCGGTCATCGGCCGGGTCAGGTGCACGATCAGGCGCAGGTACTTGTTCCTCTTGACCGCGGTGTCGCCGAACATGTCGCGCACGTTGAGCACCCCCAGGCCGCGCACTTCCAGCAGGTCCTGCAGCAGCTCTGGGCAGCTGCCGTCGAGCACGTCCGGCGCGATCTGGGTGAATTCGGGCGCGTCGTCGGCCACCAGCCGGTGGCCGCGGCTGAGCAGCTCCAGCGCCAGCTCGCTCTTGCCCGATCCCGCCTCGCCGGTGATCAGCACCCCGATCGAGTAGATCTCCATGAACACGCCGTGCAGCGTCACCCGCGGCGCCAGCGTCCGAGCCAGATGGTAGGACAGGTGGTTGAGCAGTTCGTGGCCGCGTTTCGGCGAAGCCCAGAGCGGCGTTTCCGACTCCTCCGCGGCGTCGCGCAAGTCCTCGGGACACGACTGTTTCTTGCTTATCACCAGAGCCAGCGGCCGGTACTGCACGATGCGCTGGATGGTTTCCCAGCGCTGGCGCGAATCCAGCGAATCCAGCCAGGCGAGCTCTTCGGTACCGAGGATCTGGACCTTGTTCGGGTAGATCGTGTTGAGGTAGCCGGCCAACGAGGGACGCCGGGCGATGGTATCGACCGATTCGAGAACGCGCGCGGCGCCCTTCTGTCCCGCCAGCCAGCGCAGCTGCAGTCTTTCCCTTTGCTGGTCGAACAGGTCGCGTGCGTTGATGCTGGCGTTCATGCGGGGACGATCGGGACGGCGGCGGCTATCCGAAGTCTACCTGCACGTGGTTCATTCCCCACTACTTGCGCGAGAACGCGACGCCGCAACCACAGCGCCGCGTCCGCTGGCTGGCCTAGTCGGCGTTCTCGCCGCGCGGACCACGGTTGCGGTCGATCTTCTTCTGCTTGTGCTTGAGCAGCAACCGGTCGAGCTTGTCGGCGAGGATGTCAATCGCCGCGTACATGGTCTGCGCACCGGCGTCGGCGTGCAGGGTCCGGCCGGAAAGGCTGAGGGTGGCCTCGGCCACGAAATCGGGCTTGCGCATGCCCAGCTGCGTGCGGATCTCGAGAGGCTGGTCGAAGTGCCGTTCCAGGCGCTTGAACTTGGTTTCAACGTATTCCCGCATCGCGGGCGTGACTTCGAGCTGCTGGCCATGGGTCTCGATTCGCATCGCTTTCCTCCTAAGTGATCGATGGTCCGCGTACGCCGCGGACGACGCGTCGCTGCTGCTTATGATCGGAGCCTGGAGTGGAAGTTCCTCGGGTCGGGGTTGAAGGCATGCTGCGGCAGTACTGCAACAGGATGTGTGATCGCGCGTCGGGAAACATCATCAGCCGATGCGCACGCGTTCGTGCGAGGACAGGATGTCCATGGCTTCGCGGTATTTGGCCACCGTGCGCCTGGCCACCGGCACCCCCGAGCCCTTGAGCAGGTCGGCGAGCTTGGCGTCGGACAGCGGCTTGCGCGGGTTCTCCGCCTCGATCAGCCGTCGGATCATGGACTGGATGGCGATGCTGGAGGTTTCGCCGCCCCCTTCGCTGCTGACGCCGGAGGCGAAGAATGCGCGCAGCGGCATGGTTCCGCGAGGCGTGCGCACGTATTTGCGGGCAATGGCGCGGGACACGGTCGACTCGTGCAGGCCGACTTCGTTGGCGACCTCGCGCAGGGTCAGCGGACGCAGCGCCTGCTCTCCGAATTCGAGGAAGCCGGCCTGCTGGCGGAGCAGGCAGCGCATCACCTTGAGCAGCGTATCGCCGCGGGCCTCCAGGCTCTTGAGCAGCCAGCGCGCTTCCTGCAGATGGCTGCGCAGATAGCCGGCGTCGCCTTCGCCGCACTGGCGGATCATTTGTTCGTAGCCGCGGTGGATGGTGATCCGGGGCAGGGTGTTGCTGGACAGCGCCGCGCGCCACACGCCGCGCTGGCGCCAGACCACGCAATCGGGCACCACGTAGGTGTCCTGCGACAGGTCGCCGACCTGCGCGCCGGGCTTGGGGTCGAGCGAGCGCAGCAGCTGCACCGCTTCTTCCATCTCCGGCAGCGGGACCTTCATTTCCGCGGCAAGGCCAGGCACGCCGCTGCGCGGCAGGCGCTCCAGGGCGGCGCTGTCGACGATCTGCAGCGCCAGCGCCCTGCCGGGCGTGTCGTCGCTCAGCACCGAGAGCTGCAGGCGCAGGCATTCGCCCAGGGTGCGCGCCGCGATTCCCACCGGATCGAAACGCTGCAGCTGGTGCAGCACGGTCAGGATCTCCTCCTCGCCGGCGGCCACGACTTCCGGCTGCAGGCCTTCTGCGATGTCGGTCAGCGGGACGCGCAGGTAGCCGTCCTCTTCCAGCGCATCGATCAGGGCGGCGCCGATACCGCGGTCGCGGGGCGAGAGGTGCGAGAGGTGCAGCTGCCACAGCAGGTGGTCGCGCAGGGTTTCCGGTTCGGCCATGCGTTCGGCGGGGCTGCCGCCGTCATCTTCGTCGAAGGATCCGCCGCTGCCCGAGCCGCTGCCGGCGGACCACTGGCTGTCTTCGGGCGACCAGTCGTCGCCACGGTTCTCGTCCTGGGGCGCGCGAGGTTCGTCCGGCAGCGCATCCTGCACGACCGGCGCATCGACCCCCGCATCGGCCTCCGCCCAGTCCAGCAGTGGATTGGTTTCCACCGCCTCGGTGATTTCCACTTCGAGTTCGGCGGTCGACATCTGCAGCAAGCGGATGGCCTGACGCAGCTGAGGCGTCATCACCAGTTGCTGGCCCATCGATGTCTGGAGACGTGGCTTCATTGGATTTCCGGTTGCCGATCACCCACCGCCAACCGAAGCGCCACGCGCATCTACAGGCGGAAGGTGTCTCCGAGATAGACGCGGCGTACATCCGGGTTGGCCAGCAGTGCGTCCGGCGCCCCCTGCGCCAGGACACTGCCCGCGTTGAGGATATACGCCCGGTCGCAGATTCCCAAGGTCTCGCGCACGTTGTGATCGGTGATCAGAACGCCGATGCCGCGGTCCTTGAGGTGCTTGACGATGCGCTGGATCTCGCCGACCGAAATCGGATCGACGCCGGCGAACGGTTCGTCCAGCAGCATCAGCCTCGGCTTGGCGGCCAATGCGCGCGCGATCTCGCAGCGACGCCGTTCGCCGCCCGACAGGCTGGCACCGAGCTGGTCTGCCACATGTGAAATCTGCAGCTCGTCCAGCAGCGAGGCGAGTTCGCGTTCGGCGGCGGCGCCGTTCAGATCGTCGCGCAACTCCAGCACCAGGCGGATGTTGTCGGCGACGGTGAGCTTGCGGAACACCGACGGCTCCTGCGGCAGGTATCCGACGCCGAGCTTGGCGCGCTTGTACATCGGTTCGGCGGTGATGTCGCGGCCGTCGAGCTCGATCTTGCCGGCGTCGGCCGACACCAGGCCCACGATCATGTAGAAGCACGTGGTCTTGCCGGCGCCATTGGGCCCCAGCAGTCCCACTACTTCGCCTGCTTCCAGGCTGAGTCCAAAATCGGCGACCACTTCGCGCTGTCTGTAGCGCTTGCGCAGGCCGCGCGCGACCAGCATCAGCTGCCGCCTTGCGGAGCGGCGGCCGGCGCGGCGCGCTTGGGCTGGATCACGGTCCGCACGCGGGTGCCGTCGCCGCCGCCCTGGATCGCGCCGGTACGGGCGTTGTAGACCAGGCGCTGTCCGCTGTTGGACCCACGGGGCGTGGTCACGGTGTAGTTGCCGGTGAAGACGATCTCTTCGGTGTTGAGGTCGTAGTCGATCTTGTCGGCGGTGGCCGTCATGGTGCCGCCATCGTCCATCTGCTGCTTCAGCCTGACCGGCTTGCCGAAGAACACGGCGCGGCTGGGATCGCCGTTGCGCTGGGTCAGTTCGGCGCGGCCCGCGCTGATGTTCAAGGTGCCTTGGGTCAAAGTGACATTGCCGGACCAGACGCTGGTTCCCTCGCCTGAAGCGGTGGCGGTCTGGTTGTCCGAGTCCAGATAGATCGGCTGGTTGCGATCGGACGACTTGGCCACGGCCAGCGCGGGCGCCAGCAGCAGTGCCAGGGCGAGAAGGCTAGCGGGCGGAACTGGGTTCATAACGGGACTTGACCTGTGATTTGAAGGTGTACTGCCGGGTCTGCGTATTGGTCTCGAAACCCACGCCGGTGAGTATAGAACCCGGTCGCGTGACGGTGACCTTGGAGTCGGTGGTCGCCAGGTGACGGCGCGGGAACACGTCCAGCCGATCAGTATCGAAGGTGGTCGGCACTTCCGCCTGCAGAGGGCTGCGGCCTTGCACCTGTCCGCGCAAACGGATCTCGTCGCCCTTGGCGCTGACCCAGGCGGTGCGCGAGCGCATCTGCCAGCGATTGCCTTCGCTGTCGGGCAGCAGGAACAGCGGAGTCTCGATGGTGAAGGTCTGGTCGCGTGGATCCCGCTGCATCTCCGGCGCGCGCAGCGTGACCGACTCCTTGCCCTGGTCGTCCAGGCTGATCATCTCGAAATCGCGCATCAGGTAGTCCGATCGCACCGCCGCCGCGGGCGCCGTCTCGGGCACGTCGCGATGTTTCCATGCCGACCAGCCGCTGGAAACGGCGGCGGCCAGCAGCAAGAAGCCCAGGCCCAGGCGCCAGTGCATCATGCGCCCCACTCCTGCAGCAGTGCGTCGAAGTGGTCCTGCGCATCGAGCAGCAGGTCGCACAGTT
>DATHAV010000397.1:0-9971 GCA_035296505.1 Pseudoxanthomonas sp. | reverse complement strand
TCCCATGAACCAGATCGCCATCTGCAGCAGATCGTCCGCCGGAAACACCTCCCGCTTGCCGCCGAATTCGGCGACCGCCGCGCTCCATCCGCGCAGCAGGTCGGCCACCCCGAAAAGTCCGGTCGCCGACGCACCGGCCTGCAGGCTGTCGATCAGTCCGCCGATCAAGGCCGGTTCGGCCAGTTCGGGCGAGTCGCAGGCGGCCTGCAGGATCGTCACCAGCGTGTCCAGCTGCGACTGGAAATCGTCGTAGGCACCGCAAGACGGGCCGGAGAGCAGCGAAGACATGGCGGTCGGCTCGATTGGGCGTGCGGTCAGGCGGCGGGCAGACGGAATTCGGACACCGTGCTCACCAGGGCGCTGGCCGAGTCGGTGAGCGCCTGGGTGTCGCCGCGCTGCTGTTCGATCTCCTCCAGGGTGCGCTGCGAGGCGGTGATCAGGTCGTACGCGCGCGCCAACAGGCGCTGCGAGGCTTCGCCTTGCGTCTGCGTGGCCTGCGCGATCGATTTCACCGAATTGGCCAGCGCCTCGGTCGCCTGGCGCGTGTCGTTCATCTGCGTGCCGGCGCGGTCGGCCAGGCGGGTGATGTCGACGACCTGAGCGATCGTGCCGTTCATGGCCTGCAGCGTCTCCGTGGTATCGGACTGGATCGCACCGACCAGGCCGGCGATCTGCTGCGTCGCTTCGCGCGCGTTCTCGGCCAGCCGCTTGACTTCGTCGGCCACCACCGCGAAACCGCGCCCGGCCTCGCCCGCGGCCACGGCCTGCATGGAGGCGTTCAACGCCAGCACCGATGTCCGCTCGGCGATCTGGCCGATGATGCTGACCGCCGAGGAGATTTCCTGCGAGCGCTCCGCCAGCCGCTTGACGCGTTTTTCCGTCTCGCGGATCTGGTCGCGCGACGCGGTGATGCCCTCCACCGTGGCCTTCACCACGCTCAGCGCATCGGCGGTCGCCGAAAGCGCGCGCTCGGCGTCGCGGCCGGCGTTCTGCGCCTGGTCGCCCATCTGGCGCAGCGCCTTGGCGGTGCTGCTGAGTTCCTCCGAAGCGGCGTTGGCCTGGTCGCTGGCGTCGCCGGCCAGCTTGCCCACCGTTTCCGACCGCTCGCGCACGCGCTCCGAGCTGTCCGAAACCCGCCTGGAAATAAGGTTGACCTGGTGCAGCGCGGTCGCGGTCGAGCGGGTCATCATGTTGATGGCGTCCGCCACGGCGCCGGTGACGTCCTCCGACACCGGCACGCGCACATCCAGGTCGCGCTGCGCGAGCTGCGCCACCGAGGTCATGATCTCCACCACCGAGTTGTTCAGCTGCTCGTTCTCGGCCTGCGCGCGCGCGAGCTCGGCCACCTTTTCGTCCAGCATGCCGTCGAACGCGGTCGCCAGCTGGCCGATCTCGTCGCTGCTGCGCATGCCGGTGCGGGCCTTCAGGTCGCCGGCGCCGACCCTGAGCACAGTGTCCTGCACCTGCGACAACGGGCGATTGATGGAGCGGGCCAGGCGCACGGCGAACGTCAGCGCGAGCAGGCCGACCAGCACCAGGCCCACCAGTGCGGCGATCGCGATGCCGCGCTGCAGCGCGGTGACCGGAGCCTGGGCTTCGGCGCCGTCGATTTCCGACAGGATCGCCCAGCGCAGTCCCAGCACGTCCAGCGGCGCGTACGAGCCGAGCACGGGAATGCCGCGGTAGTCGCTGTAGATCGCGGTGCCGGAGCTGCCGTCCAGCGCGGCGTTGACGCCCTGGGTATCGATGGTCATCAGGCCGATGTTGGAGTTGCGCGAGGCCATCGCCTGCAGGCTCTGCTGCGGCGTGTTCAGGCCGCCCATCATGTCGACGAACGCGGTGCTGTCTTCCTTCATGAAGCGCGATATCGAGCGCGGCGTCTTGTCGAGTCCAACCAGATAGGTTTCACCCGATTTCCCCAGGCCCACCGCGTTCCACCGCCCGTCGAAGGTCATGATCTGGTTCAGCCGGTCGATCGGCAGCTGCACGATGAACACGCCGATGGTACGCCCGTTCTCCACGATGGGCGTGCTCACGAACGAGGCCTGGTCGTCGTAGGACGGCAGGTAGGGCGCATAGTCGGTGATCAGCACGTCGTCCGGGTTTTCGGCGGCCATGGCGGCGGCGTAGGCCTGGCCCAGCCCGGACTTCGCCCACGGCCCGTTGCGCAGGCTGGTGGCGAAGTCGAGTTCCTTGAAGTAGGTGTAGACCAACGTGCCGGTCTGCGCGTCCACCAGGAAGAAGTCGTACAGGCCGTAGCTTTGCACGATGCGGCCGGCATAGCCGTGGATCGCCGCGTGCACGGCACTGTAGGGCGAGCCGTCGGCGGCCTGGAGCAGCTCGCCCTTCTTGCCAAGCGGGTTGGGATTGGCGGAGATGTAGAGGTACTGCGCGGCGACGGCCTGCGGCGGCAGGCTGGCGACCATCGGCGAGATGTCGCTCTCCCGGCCCGGATTGCGCTGCGCGAACTGCTTGCCGAAATCGTTGCGGTAGTAGTCGACCAGCGAGCTCCTGGCCTGCTGCAGGTCCACCGGCAGCGTGGCCGCCAGCTCGGGCTGGGTGCGCGCGCCTTCGACCAGCGCCTGGCGTACTTCGGTCGTATTGGCGACGACGCGCACCAGGTTGCGGATGTTGTCGAAGTAGGCGCCGACTTCCGCCTGCTTGCCGGTGCGGATCGACTGCATCTGATCGTAGGCGCGCTGGTTGAGCGCGTCGCCGGAGCTGCGCGTGGCGTAGTAGCCCAGGGCCAGTGTCAGCAGGATCAGCGGGATCAAGGCCAATGCGCTGGTGCCGAACAGCAGGCGGCCGCGGATGCTGCCGAAGAAGGTGGTGTTGCTGGTTGCCATGTTGCTCCCCCTGGAAAACGGATGGCGAATCGAATGTCAGTGCGTGGATGCGGCGCTATGGACAGTGGTGACGCGCTGTGCGGCATCCGCGAGCCAACGCATCAGGTCGAAGTGGTACGCCGCCCCCGCGGCGCTCGTATGCATGTCGCCCAGGTACGGCGCCAGCAGGCCCCAGTCGTCGTCGCCGCACGGTGTTCCTCCCCGCACGGTCAGCAGGGTCGGAAGGCCGTGGCAGACCAGGGCGCAGGCGTGCGCGTCGATGCCGACGGCCACGATCCGCGCCTGCGACGGATCGAGCTGTTCAAGCCCCGCCCACTGGCCGATGTCGAACACCGGCAGCACATTGCCGCGCTGGCTGACCATGCCGCGGAACCAGGCGCGCGTGTTCGGCACGGCGACCGGCCGGGCGTCCATCAGCACCTGCGACGGCACCCCTTCGGGCAGCATCAACCAGGGCAGCAGCGGGTGCGGCTGCAGCGCGATACGGGCCGGCATTGGCGCCGGACCCGCCGCAGCGCCTGCGGTGACGTCGGCCGTCTCCATGGCTCAGCCGTAGGCCTTGAGCGTTTCCAGGATCTGCTCGGCCGAATAAGGCTTGCCGATCAAGGCCTTCGCCCCTTGCATCTTGGCCCAGATCTGATCGGCCTTCTGGTTCTTGCTGGACACGAACACGACCGGGATCGCCTTGGTGTCGGGATTGGCCTGCAGCTGGCGGCAGGCTTCATAGCCGTCCATGTCCGGCATCACGATATCCAGCAGGATTAGCGAAGGCTTGTCCTGGGCCGCCCTTTGCACGGCTTCGCCGCCGTTGGAGGCGGTTATCGAGTGCCAGCCCGCATCCGTGAGGATGCTGCGCAGGTTGGCCAACTCGGCCGGGGAATCGTCGCAGATCAAGACTTTGGGCATGGTATGGCCTCAGCGTGGAATGGAAGTCGGGGCAGGGCGCGCGGGGAACAGCGATCAGCCGCGGTAGCCGCGAACCGCCATCAGCGTGCGATCGTTGTGGAACTGTTTTACCAGCGCCTTGTCCACCGACTGCTTGAAGACGTCCCAGGTGATCGGCTTGGTGAGGTAGCTGTTGCATCCGGACAGCGCTCCGCGGGCGCGGTCGAAGGGCGAGGAACGGCTGGTGAGCATCAGCACGTGCAGGTCGCGCGTATACGGGTTCTGCTTGATCTTGCGGCACAGTTCGTAGCCGTTGGTGCCGGGCATCACCACGTCGAGAAAGGCCAGGTCGTAGCGTGCCTTGCCCAGCAGGCCCATCGCGATCTCGGCGTCCGCGGCCATCTCGCAGGCGATTCCCAGCCGCTCCAGGGCGCCGCGCAGCTGTTCGCGCACGGTCAGGCTGTCGTCCACCACCAGCGCGCAAAGCTTCTGCGGCTGGCCGCCAATGCCCTCGACGAACACCGACTCGGACGGCGCCACCGGACTGGGCTGCGGCGCCGGCGCCGCCCGCGTCGACGAGCGCAACGCGGAATGGGTCGCCACCTTGCCGCTCTCGAATTCGGTCTCGACCAGCTCCTCGAGGACCTTCAATATGCGCACGAACAGCGATTTGCGTTCGATGCGGTAGCGCGAATCGCCGGCCATGCCGTGATCGGAGATGGTGACGGTGACCAGCCGCGCGCCTTGCTGCACCAGCTCGTCGCGCAGCGCGGCCGAAGAGGGCGAGCTGGCATCGAGAATGGCGATCTGCGGGTTGGAGCTGTTGGCCGCAGGGGCCGCCTGGAACTTGAACTTCGACCAGCTGCCGCGGTTTATGACCGTTTCGAGCAAGCGCTGGTCGCGCGCGCTCAATCCGCACAAAGCTATCCTGTAGCTCATCCCCTAGACCCCTTCGCCCAGTATTTTGAAACCCCCGTGAGACGGGCTCCTGCAAGCCATCTGCAGGAACCTTGCCACAGTGTGATCCAAAAGCGCGCCGGGTATCAACTTCCGGGCCAGGGCGGCCGGAAGTCTCTATAGCCGCGGTCGGGTAAGCGGATGCCCGGCTTGTTCCGAACCTGGAGCGTGCAGACCGTTCAGGGCATTCGAGCGATCGGGCTTTGGCCTCAATTCCAGCTCAGCACCACTTTCCCCGCCTTGCCGGCCTCCATCAAGGCGAAGCCCTTCTGGAAATCGTTGATGGGCAGCTGATGGGTCAGCACTTTTCCCAGGGGGAAACCCGAAAGGACCAGCTGCGTCATCTTGTACCAGGTCTCGTACATCCGGCGGCCATAGATGCCGTGCAAGGTCAGGCCCTTGAAGATGATCCGGTCCCAGTCCACGCCCGCGCCCTTGGGCAGGAGGCCGAGCAGGGCGATCTTGCCGCCGTGGTACATGCAGTCGAGCATGTCGTTGAACGCCTGCGGATTGCCGCTCATCTCCAGGCCCACGTCGAAGCCTTCCATGTGCAGGTCGGCCATCACCTCCTTGAGCGACTGCTTGGCCACGTTGACCACCCGCGTGGCCCCCATGTCGGCGGCCAGTTTCAGCCGGAAATCGTTGATGTCGGTGACCACCACGTTGCGCGCGCCGATGTGCTTGCAGATGCCGGCGGCGATCACGCCGATGGGGCCGGCGCCGGTGATCAGCACGTCCTCGCCGACCACGTCGAACTCCAGCGCGCAGTGCGCGGCGTTGCCGTAAGGGTCGAAGAACGCCGCCAGCTCGCTCGGGATCTGGTCCGGAATCGGCCACAGGTTGCTGGCCGGCATGACCATGTATTCGGCGAAGGCGCCGTCGCGGTTCACGCCGATGCCGACCGTATGCGGGCACAGGTGCGGGCGTCCGCCGCGGCAGTTGCGGCAGTGGCCGCAGACGATGTGGCCCTCGGCCGACACCCGCTGCCCGATCTCGTAGCCGTTCACGCCCGGGCCGAGTTCGGCGATGCGGCCGACGAACTCGTGGCCGATGGTCAGGCCCGGCTTGATGGTGCGCTGGCTCCAGTCGTCCCACAGGTAGATGTGCAGGTCGGTGCCGCAGATGGCGGTCTTCTCCAGCTTGATCAGCACCTCGTTGGGCCCCGGCTGCGGGACCGGCACCCGTTCCATCCAGATGCCCTTGCCGGCCTCGCGCTTGACCAGCGCCCTCATCGTTTGCGCCATGGCGGTGCGTTTCCAATGCCTTCGAAGGGCGGGAATTATACGCCGCAGCCCATGAGCGCCGGTCCACAGGCCTCCGGCGCGGGTGCGCCCCTGCCATTGGTCATGGAGGCCGGTGGCGGGCCAGCCACTACAATCCAGGGCTTTCGCATCGATAAGGAACCGCCCGTGCGCCATCTCCTGCTTCCCGTCTCGCTTGCCGCCTGCCTGGCCGCGTCGGCGTCCGCCCACGCCGCCGAAGGCATGTGGGTGCCGCAACAGCTGTCCGAGATCGCCGAGCCGCTGAAGAGGGCCGGGCTCAAGCTCGATGCGAGGCAGCTGGCCGACCTGACCGGCGACCCCATGGGCGCGGTGGTGTCGCTGGGCAACTGCACCGCCAGCTTCGTGTCGCCGCAGGGCCTGCTGGCGACCAACCACCACTGCGCCTACGGGGCCATCCAGCTCAACTCCACGCCCCAGAACAACCTGATCGCGACCGGGTTCAACGCCGTCGCGCTCGGGGACGAGGTCAGCGCGGGTCCCAATGCCCGCATCTACGCGCTGGATTCGATCCACGACGTCACCGGCGAGGCCAAGGCGGCCATCGCCGCGGCCGGCGGCGACGCCCTGGCGCGCACCCGGGCGCTGGAGTCGCTCGAGAAGCGGCTGGTGGCCGAGTGCGAAGCGGAGGACGGATTCCGCTGCCGCCTTTACAGCTTTTCCGGCGGCAACGCCTACCGGCTGTTCCGCAACCTGGAGATCAGGGACGTGCGCCTGGCCTACGCCCCGCCCAGCAGCGTCGGCAAGTACGGCGGCGACATCGACAACTGGATGTGGCCGCGCCACACCGGCGACTTCGCCTTCTACCGCGCCTACGTCGGCAAGGACGGCAAGCCGGCCGCCTTTTCCCGGGACAATGTGCCGTACCGGCCAAGGCACTGGCTGAAGTTCGCCGACAGGCCGCTGGGCGCCCGCGATTTCGTCATGGTCGCCGGCTACCCGGGCTCCACCAACCGCTATGCGCTGGAAAGCGAGTTCGAGAACACCGCCAGCTGGACCTATCCCACCCTGGGCGGGCACTACAAGAAACTGATCGCGATGGTCGAGGCCGCCGGCGCCGGCAATCCCGACATCCAGGTCAAGTACGCCAGCACCCTGGCTAGCTGGAACAACACCTCCAAGAACTTCGACGGACAGCTGGAGGGCTTCAGGCGCATCGACGCCGCCGGCCAGAAACGCGCCGAGGAGGCCAAGGTTCTGGCGTGGCTGCGCAGCCGCGGCGAGCAGGGCGCGCCGGCGCTGGCCGCGCACCGGCAGCTGGTCGCGCTGGGCGAGGCGGCCAAGGCCACCCGCGAGCGCGACCTCGTCGTGGCGCAGCTCAACGGCACGGCGATGCTCGGAAGCGCGGTGCAGCTGTACCGCGCCGCGATCGAGCGCGACAAGCCCGACGTCGAGCGCGAGTCCGGCTACCAGCAGCGCGACTATCCGACGCTGGAAGGGACGCAGAAGCAGCTCGAACGGCGCTACGTGCCGGCCATGGACCGCCAGCTCCAGCAGTACTGGATGCAGCAGTACGCGGCCCTGCCCCAGGCGCAGCGCCTGGCGCCGCTGGACAAGTTCCTGGGCGACACCAGGCCGCAGACCATCGCCAGCACCCTCGACCGGCTGGCCAGGACCGAACTGGGCGGCACCGAGGCGCGGCTGAAGTGGCTCAGGGCCGACCGGGCGGCGTTCGAAGCCAGCGAGGATCCGGCCATCCAGTACGCCGTGGCCATCATGCCGGCCGTGCTGGCGCTGGAACAGGAGCGCAAGACGCGCGCGGGCGAAGCCCTGGTGGCGCGCCCCATCTACCTGCAGGCGCTCGCGGACTACAAGAAGAGCCAGGGCCAGTTCGTATACCCGGACGCCAACGCGTCGCTGCGCATCACCTTCGGCAACGTCAAGGGCTACGCGCCCAAGGACGGGATGCAGTACAAGCCGTTCACGGTGCTGGAAGGCATGGTCGCCAAGCACACCGGCGAGGATCCGTTCGACGCGCCCCGGGCGTTGCTGGACGCGGTCGCGGCCAAGCGCTACGCGGGGCTGGACGACAGGCGGCTGGGCTCGGTGCCGGTGAACCATCTGTCGGACCTGGACATCACCGGCGGCAATTCCGGCTCCCCGGTGCTCGACGGCAGCGGCAGATTGGTGGGCCTGGCCTTCGATGGCAACTGGGAGTCGGTCAGCTCCAACTGGGTGTTCGATCCAGCCATGACCCGCATGATCTCGGTCGACGGCCGCTACATCCGCTGGATCATGCAGGAGGTCTATCCGGCGCCGCAGCTGCTGAAGGAAATGAGCCTCGGCAGGTAACGCAGGCGGCGCACGCTGCGGACATGGCAAGGCGACGGGAGCGGGTATCATCCGCTCCCGTCTTCCGTTCCCGTCCACGTTTCCGGTGCGGACGCAGCGGCTTCCCTGGCTGGACATACCGACGCATGCGCATCCTGCTCGCCCGCCACGGCGAAACGCCCTGGAACGCCGAAGGCCGCTACCAGGGCCAGATCGACATCCCGCTGTCGCCCGTGGGCGAAGCGCAGGCGGCCGCGCTCGGCGAGCGCCTGGCCTTTGTGGAATTGGCCCGCGCCGTGACCTCGCCGCTGTCGCGCGCACGACGCACCGCGCAACTGGCGCTGGGCGCGGCTCGCGCACCCATGCTCGCCACCGAGCCCGACCTGCGGGAGATCGCCCACGGCGAGTGGGAAGGCCTGCTGGCCTCCGAGATCGACGACCGCGACCCGGCGCGCCTGCGCGCATGGCGCGAGGCGCCCGAGACCGTCCTCATGCCCGGCGGCGAATCGCTGCGCCAGGTGCTGGACCGTTCGTGGCAGGGACTGGCCCGCGCCAGCGAGGGCTTGGGGCCGGGCGATACGCTGCTGGTGGTCGCCCATGACGCCGTCAACCGCGTCATCCTGTGCCGCGTGTTCGGGCTGCCGATCGCCAGGCTGTGGAGCTTCCGCCAGGCCCCCACCACGCTCAACCTGCTCGAAGGCCCCGACCTGGACCGCCTCGAGGTCGTGCGCCTCAACGATTGCGCGCACCACACGCCGTTGTTCGGCGAAGCGGTGCATCGGGCGCTGTAGCGCCTGCTGGCGCGATCGTTCAATACGTGCGTGATGCGGACAGCTAGGCTGGCCGCCTCCAATCTTACGTATTCGACCATGCAATCTTCCAAGCTAGGTCCGTCCACGCTCTCCGACCCTGGGCGACGCCATGTACTGGTCACGGGCGGCACGCGCGGGATCGGCCATGCGCTGGTCGAGGCGCTGGTCGCGCGGGGCAATCGCGTCGTGGCCACCGGGCGCACCCAGCAAAGCTGCGCGGACGCCGCGCAGCGCTTGCCGCAGGTACGCTGGCTAGACGTGGATTTCGCCGAACCCGGCGCCGCGGCGCTGCTCGCGGGGCGGCTTGCGCAGGATCGGTTCGACCTGGTGGTATTGAATGCCGGCGTACAGGCGCTGCGCGATTTCCGCAGCGATGGCGCGGGCGAGGAGTGGACGGTCGAGGACGAGGTTCGCATCAACCTGGTCGCGCCGATCGAGCTCTCCCGCTCGCTGCGGCCGCTACTGTCTCCACAGGCGACGATGGTGCTGATCACCTCGGGCCTCGCGCTCGCGCCCAAGCGCGGCAGCCCGGTGTACTGCGCGGCCAAGGCGGGACTGCGCAGCTTCAGCAAGACGCTGCGCGCGCAGTGGGCAGGGGACGGCCTGCGCGTGGTGGAGGCCCTTCCTCCCCTGGTGGACACCGACATGACCCGCGGCCGCGGCCGCGGCAAGCTGGCCCCCGCCGAAGCCGCGCGCCAGCTGTTGCGTGGAGTCGACCGGGGAGCGAATGAAATCGACATCGGCGCCACCCGCCTCCTGCGCGCGGTGATGCGACTGTCCCCCGCGCTCGGTGAACGCCTGATGCGCGACCGCTGACATGGACCCGCGCCCGACCCGCTGGCGCAGGCGGCTCAAAGGCTGGATCCTGCGCCACGGCGGCCGCAGACGCGCGGTGTTGGCGCTGGCGGCGCTGTCGATGG
>DATHAV010000396.1:0-2874 GCA_035296505.1 Pseudoxanthomonas sp. | reverse complement strand
ACATTGTTCGATGGCGACATCGAAGGCCTGGCGATGGTGCCTTCGGCGGCCCACGGTCTGGCCACCGCCGCGCGCAACCTGCCGCTGCGGCGCGGGGAAGGCGTGCTCGTGCTGGAGGGCCAGTTCCCGTCCAACCTGCTGCCCTGGCAGCAGCGCTGCGCCGAGGTCGGTGCGCATATGGTGGGCGTGGTGCGCCGCGGCGGGCAGGACTGGAGCGAAGCGGTGATCGAGGCGCTGCGAACCCAGCCGCGCGTGCGCATCGTGGCCCTGCCGCAGGCGCACTGGCACGACGGCGCGCTGCTCGACCTGGAGCGCATCGCGCCGCAGGTGCACGCGGCCGGCGCGGCGCTGGCGCTGGACCTGAGCCAAAGCCTGGGCGCGGTGCCGCTGGCGCTGGCGCGCTGGCGGCCGGACTTCGTCGTCTCGGTCGGACACAAGTGGCTGTTGGGTCCGCCGGGGCTGGCGTGGCTGTGGGCGCCGCCGCATTGGCGCGAGCACGGCGTGCCGATCGAGCAGCACTGGCAGGCGCGCGACGCCGGCGACGACTGGTGGTTTCCGGTCGAACGGGCGCCGCGCTATCGGCCCGGGGCGCGCCGCTTCGACGCCGGCGGCGTCGCCGATCCGCTGCGGCTGGCGATGGCCGAGGCGGCGATGGCGCAGCTGCAGGCCTGGCGCGTGGATGCGGTGTGCGAACGTCTGCGGCGCCTGACCGAGGTCCTGGACCAGGCATTGGAGGAGTTCGGCCTGCCGCAGTGGAAGACCGCGGGCCACGCAGCGCACTTCAGTGCGCTGCGCGCGCCCACGCCGGCGCTGCTGGACGCCGTCGCCGCGCGCTTCGCAGATGAAGGCATCGTCTGCACCCGGCGCGCAAGGCTGCTGCGCATCGCCCCGCACCTGCACGTAGGCGAGGCCGACATGCGGCGCGTGGCCGAGTCCGTCGCGGCGGCCAATGCCTGAGCAAGCCCGGTGCGGGTGAGCGGGTGCATGCAGTGGCCAGTCGCCGAATGTGAGTAGGGCGCGGGCAGTTGATCTGGTCGGTCAGCATGCGCAGCACGTGGAAATTGTCGGCCGCGGGTCTAATCGTCGCAGTAGTCACGCCTGTCTCGAGCACGAGGCCGACGAAGTCGAGCGCGCGGGTGGCGCCGCAGCGCTGGTTGCTCAGGCCCGAACATGCGCGAGCACGCCGGCACGCCCAGCGCATCGCTCACCACGGGATGTCGCTGCCGTCCCAGGCGATGAAGCGGCCGCTGTCGGCCGGCGTGACTTCCGCGACGAGGCGCAGCAGCTGGTCGGCGGCGCGGTCGGGCGTGAACAGCTTACCGGCCGGCACGTGCGCCTGGAACGGCTGCGAGAGCGGTGTGTCCACCGTGCCTGGATGCAGCAGCAGGCAGGCCGCCAGCGGATGCGTACGGCGCCATTCCACCGCCAGCGTGCGCAGCAGCTGGTTCTGCGCCGCCTTCGACGCGCGGTACGCGTACCAGCCGCCGAGTTGGTTGTCGCCGATGGACCCGACCCGCGCCGACAGCGAAGCGAACACCAGCGGCTGGTCGCGGCGCAGCAACGAGGCCGAGGACAGCGCCTGGATCAGCAGGATCGGCGCGAACGCGTTGAGCGCGAACACCGACGCCAGGCTGGCGCTGCGCACCGAAGCCAACGATTTTTCCGGCGCCACGTTGCTGGCGTGCAGGACCCCGGCGGCGTTGAACACCAGCTGCAGCGGCCCGGCCTGCGCGGCGACCCGCGCCGCCAGCGTGGCCAGCGCGTGCTCGTCGGTCAGGTCGGCCGACAGCGGCAGCAGGCGCGCGCCGTGGCGCTGCGCGAGCGCCGAGAGCGCGTCGCTGCGTTCGGCTCCCCGCGCCACCGCCGCCACCCGCGCCACACCGGGATGCTCCAGCAGCCGTGCGGTGACCGCCAGGCCGATGCCGCTGCTGGCGCCGGTGACCAGCGCCCGGGCGGGCGCGGAGAGGCCAGAGATAAGGGCGGTGTGATGCTGCACGTGGTCGAGTCCCGGCGGTTCCGGCGCACAGGGTAGCGCCACGGCGAAGGCTCAGCCGCCCGGCGCGGCCGGCTGCAGCGCCTGTTCCACCACGGCGAACACCTGGCGCATCTCCAGCGGCTTGGGCAGCACCTGCAGCGACAGCCCCGGCGGCCATTGCGCGCGATCCAGCGAACGCGAAGGATCCTCCAGCGCCACCACCGGGCCGGCGTAGCCCATGTCGCGCATCGCCGTCAGCAGTCTCGGCGCGGAGAACAGGTGCATGTCGTTGTCGATGATCACCAGCGCGGGCGCCGCCTCCGTGAGCGCGCCCAGCGCCATGGCGCCGTCGCCGGCCATCACCGGGTCGAAGCCCTGGCTGCCCAGGGCGTTGCCGACCAGCGACAGGCGGGTGACGTCGCTGTCCACCACCAGCACCCGGCGGCCCCGGCCCTCCAGCGCCGGCAGCGCGGCGCGCGCGGAGGCCTCGCCTTGCTTCTGCAGCGGCAGCCACAGTTCGAAGGTGGTGCCCTCGCCGGGCTGGCTGCGCACTTCGATGCGGCCGCCGTGCCTTTCCATGATGCGCTTGCACGAAACCAGCCCCAGGCCGGTGCCCTCGCGCTTGGTGGTGAAGAAAGGCGTGAACAGCTGGCCCAGGCTGGCCTCGTCCATGCCGATGCCGGTGTCGCTCACCTCGATCCGCGCCAGGGGCCTGCCCGCCTCGTCGTCCATGCCGCCCGCCGAAAGGCGCAGGGTCCCGCCGCCGGGCATCGCGTGCAGCGCGTTGATGCACAGGTTGAGCAGGCACTGCTGCAGCTCGGTGTAGTTGGCCTGCACCACCAGGTCGTCGGCGACCGGCTCGATCTCGAGCCGCACTCCCTGCGGCAGGCTGCTGTGCA
>DATHAV010000395.1:0-3400 GCA_035296505.1 Pseudoxanthomonas sp. | reverse complement strand
CGGGCGCCCGTCCGCTCGCGCCGCCCTGGATCACGCCATCGACGCGGCGCAGGATCGCCGCGGCCATCTCCCGGCGCAGTTCGGCGGCGAGGATTTCGCGTTCGGTGGTGGTGCCGGTGACGTCCTGCGGCGGCGACACGTAGTCGCGCGACAGTTCGACCACCTGCTGCGGCACCAGC
This sequence comes from Pseudoxanthomonas sp., assembly GCA_035296505.1. Lineage (GTDB taxonomy): Bacteria > Pseudomonadota > Gammaproteobacteria > Xanthomonadales > Xanthomonadaceae > Pseudoxanthomonas_A. Next base: position 3,221 of record DATHAV010000395.1, on the reverse strand, counting down.
ACGCTGTCGTCGGCGCGGCGGAACGCGAACACGACCGCGTAGCGCAGGCTGAACTCCTGGGCGCGTCCGAACTCGTCGACGCTGATCGGCAGATCGCCCCAGCGCTCGGACAGGATTTCCAGCCGGGCCACGCCGGTGGCGTCTTCGGCGGCGGCGGCGGCGCCCGAGGTGCGCAGCCCGTCGGCCACCGCCTGCGCCAGCGGGCTGTACTTCGTGGTCGAGCTGACCTGCACCGGTCCCAGGTCCGCGGGCAGCGCGATGCGGTTGCGCAGGTGGAAGCCGCATGAAGTCGCGGCAAGGACGCACAGGAGCAGCAGGAAGGTGCGAAGCGGCTGGATTGGATTCATTCGGGAAGTCTGGACGAGCCCGGTACGGGCGGCAATAGGCGAGCGGAAGGATGCCCTAGCCCGCGTGAACGCTCCCGGCGATGCCGGCCGTACGCAGTGCGTCGGAGCGTGAAAGTCATGCCGCCACGATGTTGACGATCTTGCCCGGCACGATGATCACCTTGCGCACCTCCAGCCCGTGCATGGACTTGGCCGCATTGGGTTCGGCGCGGGCCAGCGATTCGATCTGGTGGCGCGGCAGATTGGCGGGCACGTCGATGGTGCCGCGCAGCTTGCCGTTGACCTGGACCGCCAGGGTGATCTGGTCGCGCACCAGGGCGGCGGGGTCGGCGCGAGGGAACGGCACATCCTCCAGCAGCGTTTCCTCATGCCCCAGCAGCTGCCACAGCGCATGGCTGCTGTGCGGCGTGATCGGGTTGAGCAGCAGCACCGCCGCCTCCAGCGCTTCCTGGCGGATGGCCCGGCCGGTATCGCCCTCGTCGTCGAACCTGCCCAGCGCGTTGGACAGCTCCATCACCGCGGCGATCGCGGTGTTGAAGCCGTAGCGCTTGGCGTAGTCGCCGGCGACCTTGTCGATGGTCTCGTGGGTCTTGCGCCGCATCGCCTTCTGCCCGGAGGTCAGCGTGCCGAAATCGGCGGCAGGCGCCGGGCCGCCGGTGGCGTGCCTCTGCACCTGCGCCCACAGGCGGCGCAGGAACCGGGCCATGCCTTCCACGCCGGCCTCGTTCCATTCCAGCGACTGCTCCGGCGGTGCGGCGAACATCGAGAACAGCCGCACCGTGTCGGCGCCGAACTTGACCACCATGTCCTGCGGGTCCACGCCGTTGTTCTTCGACTTGGACATCTTTTCGGTCGGCCCGACCTGCACCGGCTGCCCGTCGGCCACCAGGCGCGCGCCGGCCACGCGGCCGCGCTCGTCGCGCTCCACCGCCACCTGGGCCGGGTTGATCCACTCCCTGGAACCGTCGGCGTTGTCGCGGTAGTAGGTGTCGGCGGTGACCATGCCCTGGCACAGCAGGTTGGCCGCCGGCTCGTCGCTGTCCACCAGGCGGGCGTCGCGCAGCAGCTTGTGGAAGAAGCGGAAGTACATCAGGTGCAGGATCGCGTGCTCGATGCCGCCGATGTACTGGTCCAATGGCAGCCAGTGGTTGCCGCGCTTGTCGACCATGTCCTTGGCGCCGGGCGAAGTGTAGCGCGCGTAGTACCAGCTCGACTCCATGAACGTGTCGAAGGTGTCGGTCTCGCGCTCGGCCGCGCCGCCGCACTCCGGACAGGTGGTCCTGCGCCATTCCGGATCGGCCTTGATCGGCGACTTCACGCCGTCCAGCACCACGTTCTCGGGCAGCACCACCGGCAGCTGCGAATCGGGCACCGGCACCGGCCCGCATTTTTCGCAGTGGATGACCGGGATGGGACAGCCCCAGTAGCGCTGGCGCGACACGCCCCAGTCGCGCAGCCGGTAGTTGACCCGGCGCTGGCCGCGGCCCTGCCGTTCGAAACGCTCGGCCAGCGACTCGAACGCCTCGCGGCAGTCCAGGCCGTCGAATTCGCCGGAGTTGACCAGCTCGATGTCGCTGCGGATCTTGTCCGCGTACCAGTCGTGCCAGGTCGAGGGATCGTAGTTGGCCTCGATCCCGGACTTGGGCGACTTCAGCGCGATCACCTGGCGGATCGGCAGCGCGTACTTGTGGGCGAACTCGAAATCGCGCTGGTCGTGCCCCGGCACCGCCATCACCGCGCCGGTGCCGTAGCCCATCAGCACGAAATTGGCGATCCACACGGGCAGCTTCTCGCCGGTGACCGGATGCACCGCGCGCAGGCCGGTATCGATGCCGCGCTTCTCCTGGGTTTCCAGCTCGGCCTCCGACACGCCGCCATGCTTGAGCTCTTCCAGGAAAGCCGCCACCGCCGGATCGGCGGAGGCCGCCTTCAGCGCCAGCGGATGCTCGCCGGCGATGGACACGAAGGTCGCGCCCATCAGCGTGTCCGGGCGCGTGGTGAACACGTTGATGGAGTCGGGCGTCAATGCCTCGTGGCCTTCGACCGCGAACTTGATCTCCAGGCCTTCGGAGCGCCCGATCCAGTTGCGCTGCATGGTCTTGACCGACTCCGGCCAGCCCGGCAACTCGTCCAGGCCGTCCAGCAGTTCCTGGGCGTAGTCGGTGATGCGCAGGAACCACTGCGGGATCTCGCGCTTCTCCACCAGCGCGCCGGAGCGCCAGCCGCGGCCGTCGATGACCTGTTCGTTGGCCAGCACGGTCTGGTCGACCGGGTCCCAGTTGACCACCGAGTGCTTGCGGTAGGCCAGGCCCTTGCGCAGCAGGCGGGTGAACATGCGCTGTTCGTGCACGTAGTAGTCGGGTTTGCAGGTGGCGAACTCGCGGCTCCAGTCGATCGCGTAGCCCAGCGATTTCAGCTGCGCGCGCATGTGCTCGATGTTGGCGTAGGTCCACTTGGCCGGGGCCGTCCGGTTCTTGATCGCCGCGTTCTCGGCCGGCAGTCCGAACGCGTCCCAGCCCATCGGCTGCAGCACGTTCTTGCCCATCATGCGCTGGTAGCGGCTGATGACATCGCCGATGGTGTAGTTGCGCACATGGCCCATGTGCAGCGCCCCGGACGGGTACGGCAGCATCGACAGGCAGTAGAACTTGGGTTTGGACGAAGATTCGTCCACTTGGTAGGCGCGCCTGGCCTCCCAAAAGGCCTGGGCCGCGGATTCGACGGACAGAGGATCGTAGACGGCGGGTTCTGCGGAAACGGGCATGAAGGCGGGGTGAGCGCGGCGGCGAAGCCGGCAAGCCTACCGCAGGGCATCAAGCGCCGCCACGGCGCCGGTTACCATGCCCGCCTTCCCCCGGAGCCCGCCATGCGCCT
>DATHAV010000394.1:0-3091 GCA_035296505.1 Pseudoxanthomonas sp. | reverse complement strand
GCCGCGTCCTGCGGCACGCCGAAACGCGGCAGCAGCCACGCCAGCGCGGCCACCAGCACGAGCCCGCCGCCGACGCCCAATAGCCCGGCCAGCAGCCCGGCGACCACGCCCAGCAGCGGAAACATCCACAGGGCGTCGGGCATCGCGCCCTGCAGCAGGTTGGCTTCGACCACGGTGGCTCCGGTTGCGTCGTTCGAGCGCGCCGAGCGCCCCAGAGAGGTTCATGCGCCATCGCTTATATTCCCGCGCATGATCAGACCCCGCCTCGTCATCATCGCACTGGCCGCCGCGATCGGCGTGCCGCACGCGCCCGCACGGGCGCAGAACCTGGACGCGCAGCGCCCGCAGATCCGCGCGGCCCTGGAGCAGGCCGAGCGCGGCAAGCTCGAGGCGTCCCAGTCGGCGCGGCTGGCGTCGCATCCGCTGTCCGGGTGGGTGGAGTTCGCCGATCTGCGGCGCCGCATCGACACCGTCACAAGTGCGGAGGGGCAGGCGTTCCTGAAGCGTCACGAGGGCCAAGCGGTGGCCGGCGCCTTTCGTGCGGTGTGGCTGCCTGCGCTGTCGCGCCGCCAGGACTGGGCGACGCTGCTGGCGGTCTGGAAGCCGGTGGACAACGTCGGCCTGCAGTGCGCGCAGCTCAATGCGCGGCAGGCGACCGGCAGGATCGACGCAGGCTGGACCGGCGAGGCCCAGGCCCTGTGGCGCGGCAGCGGCAAGTCGCTGCCGGACAGCTGCGATCCGGTGTTCGCGGTCCTCGCCAGCCGCGGCGAACTGCCCCCGGCGCTGCGCTGGGAACGCGTCGCGTTGGCCGCCGAAGCGGGCCAGCCGGCGGTGATGCGCCGCGCTTCGCGCGGCCTGTCGGCGGCCGAAGCGGCGTTGGCCAGCGACTACGCCGCGTTCCTGGAGGGCGTGCATCCGCGCGCCCTGGACTGGCCCAGGACCGAGCGCAGCCGCAAGGTAGCCATGCATGGGCTGATGCGCCTGGCCAAGGCCGATCCGTCGGCCGCCGAACTGCAGCTGCCGCGCTACGCGAGCGCCCTGGGCATGACCGAGGCCGAGCGCGGCAAGGTGCTGTACGAGATCGCGCTGTGGACCGTGGCTTCTTACTTGCCGGACTCGGCGCGGCGGCTGGCGGCGGTGCCGGAGTCGGCGTATGACGAGCGCCTGCACGAATGGCGGGTGCGCGAGGCCATGGCGCGGGGCGACTGGGGTGCGGCCCTGGCGGCGTTGCGCAAGATGCCGCCGTCGCAGCGGGAAGACTCGCGCTGGCGCTATTTCGAAGCGCGGCTGGCCGAGGAGACCGGCGACAAGGCGCAGGCGCAGCGGCTGCTGGGCGAGGCCGCCAAGTCCCCCACCTTCCATGGCTTCCTCGCCGCCGACCGCCTGCGGCAGCCTTACGCCCTGTGCCCCTGGACGCCCAAGGACAGCCCCGCGCTGGCGGCCGAGGTCGCGCGCGATCCGGCCATCGTCCGGGCCATGGAGCTGTGGGAGCTCGAGCGTCCCGGCTGGGCCACCAGCGAATGGAACGACGCGCTCGCGCGTTTCGACGACACCCGCCGGCGGATCGCAGTGCGGGTGGCGCAGGACCACGGCTGGTTCGACCGGGCGGTGTTCTCGCTCGGCGCCAAGCCCGACGAGACCCGCCTGTATGCGCTGCGCTTCCCGCTGCACCACGACGCGACCATCCGCCGCGAAGCCGCCCGGCACGCCATCGACCCGGCCTGGGTCGCGGCCGAGATCCGCGCCGAAAGCATCTTCAATCCCAAGGCCCGGTCCGGCGCCAACGCCATGGGCCTGATGCAGGTGCTGCCCGCCACCGGCGCCGCCACCGCGCGGTCGTTGGGCATGTCCTGGGCCGGCGCGGCCAGCCTGTACGATCCGGACACCAACATCGCCATCGGCACCGCCTACCTGAGGCAGATGCTGAATACCTACGGCGCGCCCTACCTGGCCATCGCCGCCTACAACGCGGGCCCGGCGCCCACCGCCCGCTGGCAGGCGCAGCGGCCGAACTTCCCGCCCGACTTCTGGATCGAAACCATCAGCTACAAGGAGACGCGGGAGTACGTGGCCCGGATCCTGGCCTTCAGCGTGATCTACGACTGGCGCTTGAACGGCGATGCGGTGCCGGTGACCGAGCGCATGCTCGGCCGCAACGCCGGCAAGCGCAAGGCGTTCGCGTGTCCGGCGACGGCGCCTGCATCGGCTGAGTAGTCCGGTCCCGATCGACTGGCTCGGAAGGCGCCGCGTGTCGCAACGGCATCGCGCATCGACAGTCGCCCATCGTCCGTCCTCTTGCGCGCGTTCTCATGGCGACGACAACGCCCGCAAGAAGGCATCATCCGCGCATGGATATCTATCTTGTCGGCGGCGCGGTGCGCGACCGGTTGCTGGGCCTGCCGCCGGGCGATCGCGACTGGGTCGTGGTCGGCGCCACGCCGCAGCGGATGCTCGACCGGGGCTTCAAGCCGGTGGGCCGGGACTTCCCGGTGTTCCTGCACCCGCGGACCGGCGAGGAGTACGCGCTGGCGCGGACCGAGCGCAAGAGCGGGCGCGGCTACCGCGGCTTCGTGGTCGACAGCGATCCTTCGGTGACGCTGGAGGACGACCTGCAGCGCCGCGATTTCACCGTCAACGCGATGGCCGAGGACGCCGACGGCCGGCTGGTGGACCCCTACGGCGGCGCGCGCGACATCGCGGCGCGCGTCCTGCGCCACGTGGGGCCGGCGTTCGTGGAGGATCCCCTGCGGGTGCTGCGCGCGGCGCGCTTCATGGCCCGCTTCGCCGCGCTCGGCTTCACCGTGGCCGCTGAAACCCTGGCCCTGATGCGGGAGATCGCGCGCAGCGGCGAACTCGACGCGCTGGTGCCCGAACGGGTCTGGCAGGAGCTGCGGCGCGCGCTGGCCTCGCCGACGCCTTCGGCCTTCCTGCGCACCCTGCGCGATGCCGGGGCGCTGGCGGCGGTGCTGCCCGAGGTCGACGCCCTGTACGGGGTGCCGCAGCGGGCGGAGTTCCATCCGGAGGTCGACACCGGCCTGCACCAGGAGCTGGTGTGCGACATGGCGGCCACGCTGGCGCCCGGCGACGCGTT
>DATHAV010000393.1:0-1717 GCA_035296505.1 Pseudoxanthomonas sp. | reverse complement strand
CCGGCGTGGCGAAATCGACCACGTTGAGCGAACGCTGCAGGTTCGCCGGCAGCGAGGCGTTGCCCACGTCGACGATCACCGAAGAACCCTGATTGCGCAGGTCCGGCATCGCGCCGCTGTCGCTGAACCGGACGACGAGGCGGCCGGCGCCGCCTTCGCCACGCTTGAAATCGATGTTGGAGATCTCGACCTTGCCCGATACGGGCGCCGTGACCTGGGCCGTGGTCGCCGCGGGGGACGTTAGAGGTGCCGCACTGGCAGCGCTGGCTGCGGCCAGCACGCCGATCGCGAGTCCCAAGGCGCAGACCCGTAACATGGCCAGGCGCCGGCAGGGCCGCAGGCTTTGAGCGTTCGAAGCGGTCATCGTGTATCCCCTAATCATTGATCTTCAAGCGCAATCGCGGCGGGCCGTTCCAGCCAACCACCCGCACCGTCCGGCACAAGTTCTATCAGCTCTATTCGGTCTTCTCTAATTTCGGTGATGCGGCCGTCGCTCTGGCCCAGGTATGCCCCCGCACGCACCCGATGGGTCACCTTGTCCGGCGCCATCACCAGTCCGATCAGTCCCGAACCGCTGCCGATGGTTCCCACCATGTCGAGACCGTCCAATGGATAGGCTTCGAGCGTTTCCTTGCGACGATTCGGATCGGGCCTGGTGCCGCCGGTATCGGTGTTGTTCCACGCGCTGCTGAAGGGATCGCGCAGATTCTGGGCGGCGTATTCGAAGGTCTCGAACTGCTGCATTACCGGCAGCGGATCCAATGGCGGCGCCGGCCGGGCGCGGACGTCCGTGATCCACTTTTCCAAGTTGGGCGCATCGCCTGGCGTGCTGGAGATGCCACGGCCGCAGCCTGGAAGGACCAGAAGCGCCATGGCCAGCAGGGCCGCGCGAGTCAAACCCGAAGCTCTTTCGCGGAACCGGTTCATGGCGCCACTCCCGTCCCGCCGCCAGCGGCAGCCAGTTCGGCCGCCTTCTTCTCCTGGTCGGCCGTCTCTTCCTCGTCAAGGTATCGATAGGTCTTGACGGTACCGGACAGTTCCAACGCCCCGTTTTCCGCGATCGCACCGCCACCCTTCGGCTTGAGCGAGATGTCGTGCATGGTGAGGATCACTACGCGCGGCAGCGAGGCGACGCCGCTGACGAAGGCCCCAAACTGGTGGTAGCTGCCCACCATGCGCAGCGCGATCGGCTTCTCGGCATAGAATTCCTTGGGCGTTTCGGGACCGGGCTGGAACAACTCGTTGGCTAGCCCGCTGGAAAGGGCCGTCTGGGAAATATCCACGATCAGATCCGGCATCTCGGTCTTGCTGGGTAGCTGGCGCAGCATTTGCTGCAGGACCTGCTCCATCTGCGCGAGCTGCTGCTTGAGCGGTTCCAGGTTGGAAGCGCGCCCCGCCTTTGCCTCGAAATCGGTGCGAAGCGCCGCTTCCCGAAACTCGAGCTCCTGCAGCTCTTCGCGCTTGCCTTTGATCAGCAGAAAGTAGGCGAGCAGCAGGATCAGCACGCTCACCAGGACGCAGAAGCCGATCTTGGCGTTCTGCGGCCAGCTGCCGATGTTGTTGAAATCCAACTCGCTGATCTTGATCTTCTTCTGGCTCATGACGCCGGGCTCCCTTGCGTCTCAGGCGCGGGTTGTTCGTCGGTTGACGGAGCCGGCGGCGCGGGCACCGCGGGCGCCGCCTCCGCAGGAGTAGGCACCGCTTCCGCAGGAAGCGG
>DATHAV010000392.1:0-1743 GCA_035296505.1 Pseudoxanthomonas sp. | reverse complement strand
GCGGCGTGGTGGTACCGCAGCGGCGCCGCGCGCGCGGCGGCCAACGGCGCTTCGCAGGGCCGCGCGCGCAACGTCATCGTGTTCCTGGGCGACGGCATGAGCCTGACCACGGTCGCCGCGGCCCGCATCCTCGAGGGCCAGCGCAAGGGCAATCCGGGCGAGGAGAACCAGCTGGCATGGGAGGATTTCCCGCACACGGCGCTCGCCAAGACCTACAACACCGATTCGCAGACGCCGGATTCGGCCGGGACCATGACTGCCATCGCCGCGGGCGTGAAAACCCATATGGGCGCGATCGGGGTCGCCAGCGGCAAGCGCAGCGACTGCGCCGCCAGCCTGACCAAACCGCTGCTGAGCTGGCTGCACCTGGCCGACAGCGCCGGAATGGCCGCCGGTATCGTGACCACTGCGCGCCTGACCCACGCCACGCCCGCCGCGCTTTACGCGCATTCGCCGGAACGCAACTGGGAGAACGATGCCGATCTGCCGGCCGAAGCGAAGGCCGCGGGTTGCCGTGATATCGCACAGCAGCTGTTGTCGGCCTCGCGCTTCGGACGCGGCCCCATCGTCGCTCTTGGCGGTGGCCGCGGTGAATTTCTGTCGACGCAGCAGCGCGATCCCGAGCATGACAGGGCGGGACAGCGGGTGGATGGCCGGAATCTCGTCGCCGAATGGCAGTCCGCGCATCCGCAGGGCCGCTATGTGTGGAACACGCGGCAACTGCACGATGCCGCTGGCGCCCCGGCACTGCTGGGCTTGTTCGAGTACGACCATATGCAATTCGAACACGACCGCAGGCGCGACGCGGACGGAGAACCCAGCCTTGCCGAACTCACACGGACGGCCATCGACGTCCTCGCCAGGCAGCCGCAAGGCTATGTGCTGCTGGTGGAAGCCGCGCGCATCGACCACGCGCATCACTACGGCAACGCCTACCGCGCGCTGGATGAAACGATTGCGCTATCGGATGCGGTCCGCGTCGCGCTCGAGGTTACGTCAGCGGAAGACACACTGATCATGGTGACTGCCGACCATTCGCACACGCTTACCTTCGCCGGCTACCCGGTCCGCGGCAATCCCATGCTCGGCAAGGTACGGGGCACGGGCGGCGAGGACAATGCAGGCGGCGGTTATGCCCGCGATCAAACCGGATTGACCTACACCACGCTCGGCTACGCCAACGGACCCGGACACACGGGCGCCAGCAACCAACAGCCCGAGGGAACCAAGCGCTTCCTGCACGATCCCAGCAGCGCCGAGCCCAGGAACGGGCGGCCGGATCTGGCCATCGAAGATACGGAACATCCGGATTACCTCCAGGAGTCGCTGGTTCCCCTGAAGTCCGAATCGCATGGCGGTGACGACGTAGGCGTCTGGGCGCTGGGCCCGGGTGCCGAGGCGGTGCGCGGGACGGTAGAGCAGCACGTGCTCTACCACCTGATCGTCCAGGCCACGCCGACCCTGCGCGAGCGCCTGTGCGCGGCCGGCACCTGCGATGCCAACGGCGTGCCGGTCGAACTGCCGGATCCCGCGCGCTTCGAGCGCGGCAAGTAGCGCAGCCGGCAGCGGCCGCGCATCCGGAGCTTGCTGTCAGAACGGCTTGGCCAGCACCAGCCAGATCACCGCGATCAGGACCACCACCGGAACCTCGTTGAACCAGCGCAGGACGCGCGAGGACGGCAGCGCCCTGCCTTTGCCCGCGCTCTTGAGCCAGCGGCCGGCGAGGATGAAGTGCGCCAGCAG